>DASSFG010000257.1:0-4347 GCA_035694685.1 Pirellulales bacterium | reverse complement strand
GGTCAAAATCTGGGCAGTGCAAGTTTTGCCGACCGCAACCGGGTCTCAAATGGTTGTCGTCTTGGGCCTTTGAATCGGTTCGCAACCTTTGAACTCCACGAGGATCTTGCGAAGGGCAAGTGCTTCTCACGTGCATGGCCTAACCCACACGGTTACAATAGTTTAAGGCGGGAGGCATTTTTTCGCGTTTTTGTTGAGTACATTTCGGCCCATGAGGCGCTTAAAGGGCAATGGCGAACGAACCGGCTTCCACGGGCGCAGCCGCCCCGCCAGGGCCTGAGGCGACGAAAGGCGAGCCGCCAAGGGTGCCCCTATCGGAAGTGACGGAACTCGACGTGGGCCGGCTCGTTCGCGAACATCAGGCCGGTCTCTGGCGCTACTTACGCGTGCTAGGTTGCCAGGCCGACGAGGCCGAAGATTTGACGCAAGAGACCTTTTTGGCAGTGCTCACCAAACCGTTTCAAGACTATAACCGCCAGGCGACCGCCGCGTATCTTCGCCAGGTGGCGCGCAACCTGTTTATCTCGCGCCGCCGTCGGGCGGTTTCGGCGGTTGAGTTGGACGAGGCGGAGGCAGCCTGGTTGCGGTGGGCGGTCAAGGACGACGGCGAAGACTTGCTGGCGGCATTGAGAAGCTGCCTGCAGGCGCTCACCGAGCGTGCCCGGCAGGCGCTCGACTTGCGGTTTGCTCAGCGGGCGTCGCGCAGCGAGATCGCCGTGGCCACAGGTTTGAGCGAAGACGGCGCCAAAAACCTTTTGCAGCGCTCGAAGCAGCAGCTTCGAGAGTGCATCGAACGAACGCTTGCCAGTGAGAGGCGGGGCACATGAACGAACGCATTTTAGATGTCTTGCTGGAAGAGACGGTGGGCGGCGTGCAGCCGCCCGATTTGGCCGAGAACGTCCTCGCCACCTTGAAAATGAGGCGCAAAGAGGGACTTAAGCAGGCGGCGCGAGAGAAGACAGCGAGCGAACTGGTTGGCGGAGTTCAACCGGCACCGCGGCCCATTCTCGTGCCTGCGCCGGTAGCTCCGACACTCCGTGGCGGAGAGATGCCGTCGCCTTTGGCGACCAAATCTGCGTCACGGAATGCCCGTGCCAGCTTGACTTACTGGTTACCGCTGAGCCTGGCGGCCTCGCTGTTTATCGCGGTGACCGGCTATTGGATCGTAAACGGTTCGAACGTGGCCGATCAGATCATCGCCGAACGTGCGACCGAACCGGATGTGCCTTTGGCTGACGCGACCTCGCAGGAGCGCCGTGGATCCGCAACCGACGGTTCCATCGAGCGTGACGGTTCGCTTTCTGAAGATGTTAAGGGATCGCCTCAAGTTGCGGGAGGCACTGAGCCTGGCACCAGTCTTCAGCCTGGCGGGCTGAGCGCTGAGAATGAGACGACTCCGGCCACCATTGGGAACGTGGCTGGAGAGTCCTCGCCCGCGGTCGTCAATGACCAAGGTGAGGTCGCTAAGGTCGAGGTTCGCTCGCCTGTGAACGAAATCGATCCGGCTTCAGCAGGCGAGGCCCTGGCCACTACCTCGCTGGACGATGCGCTCTCGTTGTCGGCGACGACTGACGATCAGGTCATCGCTTTTATCAATTCTGCCCTCAAAAGCCGCTGGAAAGAAGCGGGTGTCCGCGCCTCTCCCGCCGCTACCGACGCGGAGTGGTGCCGGCGGGTCTATCTCGACTGTATTGGCCGTATTCCCACGGTAGAAGAGCTGGAAGCGTTTCTCATCGATAACCGCCGCGACAAGCGCGCCAGGCTGGTCGCAAAACTGCTCGACGACGATCGGTATGTGGAAAGTTACGCCCGCTATTGGACGACGCTCTGGACGAACCTGTTGATCGGCCGCACCGGCGGGATGGAACCCAACAGCCCTGTCAGCCGCGAAGGCTTGCAGCAGTATCTCCGCCGCTCACTGTTGACGAACAAGCCGTACAACCGTTTCGTTTACGAATTGATCAGCGCCGAGGGGGCCAATCGTCCCCTCGAGGTGGCCTACAACGGCGCGGTCAATTTCTTGCTGGCGCAGATGCAGGAAAAGGCCACTCCGGCTACGGCCAAGACCGCGCAGATCTTCCTGGGTCTGCAAGTGCAGTGTACCCAATGCCACAACCATCCGTTCAACGACTGGAAGCAGAATCGCTTCTGGGAACTGAACGCCTTTTTCCGGCAGATGCGCGCTGAGCCGACAACGGTGGGCAACCAGTTCAAAGCAGTGCGGCTGCTCGACGGAGATTTTGACGGCGAAGGTGGCGACCCGCGCGAGGCCGAAGTTTATTTCGAGCAGCGCAATGGCATCATGCAGGTCGCCTATCCCACGTTCATCGACGGAACCGCGATTGACCCCAACGGCCTCGTGTCGGTGGTGGATCGCCGCCAGGAGTTGGCCCGCCTGGTGAGCCGCTCCGAGGAGCTGAAGCTGACAATCGTCAATCGGCTCTGGGCGCACTTCCTGGGTTATGGCTTTACAAAACCGCTCGACGACATGGGCCCGCACAACCCGCCCTCGCATCCCGAGCTGTTGAGCCGCCTGGCCAACGAGTTCGCCGGACACGGTTATGACCTGAAACGGCTCATCCGCTGGATCACGCTCAGCGATGCTTATGCCTTGTCAAGCAAGTTTGGTCAGAAGCTGGGCAATGCGGCCGACGATCCGACGCTCGGCAATCCGGCGTTGTTCAGCCATTTCTACCTGCGGCAAATGTCGGCCGAGCAGCTCTACGATTCGTTGCTGGTGGCCACCGACGCCCACCTCACGCAAGGCAATTACGAAGAGCAGCAGCAGGCTAAAGACCGCTGGCTCGAGCAGTTTGCCATTGCCTTCGGCACCGACGAAAACGATGAGGCGACGACGTTCGACGGTACGATCACTCAGACACTGGTGCTGATGAACGGCGAATTGACTCGCCAGGCCACCAGCGGTGAGTCGGGCAGCTTTCTCTCGCAAGTGTCGCTGAAATCGGAGCGTGCCGCCGCGCTCAATGAACTTTACCTGGCGGCCCTGGCCCGGCGGCCATCGAGGCAAGAAGTGCAAGTCGCCAACAATCTGCTCACCGCGCAAGCGGGCAATGTCACCACCGCACTGGAAGACATCTGGTGGGCACTGCTGAATAGCAATGAGTTTATTTTGAATCACTGACAAGAAGGTCTTAGGTCTTAGGTCTTAGAACTTAGAAACGGCCCGTAACCGACGCCTCGAAGAACTAAGACCTAAGACCTAAGTCCTAAACCCTGCTATAATCGTTCTTCGCCCCCCTGACCCCTGATTGAGGAGAATCGTAATGTTTCGCAAGTCGATCGTTCCCGCCGGCATGTCGCGCCGGCATTTTATGCAGCACCTGGCTGGCGCATCGGCGTTAGCGGCGCCTGCCATCAACTTTACTAACACGCTGCTGGCTGCCGGCACGGAGCTGAAGAAGAAGCACAAGGCGTGCATCATGCTCTGGATGGGCGGCGGACCCAGCACGATGGACATTTGGGATCTGAAACCGGGCGCCAACACGGGCGGCCCCTTCAAGCCGATCGACACCACCGGCGATCTGCAAATCTGCGAACACATGCCGATGATGGCCAAGCAGATGAAGCACATGGCGGTGGTCCGCTCGATGAGCACGCGTGAGGCCGACCACAATCGCGGCCGGTACTACATGCACACCGGTTACGTGCCCAGCACGACGGTCGAGCATCCCAGCTACGGCGCGGTGATCGCCCACGAGCTGGCCGACCAGGTGCCCGACCTGGAGATTCCGCCCTTCGTCTCGGTCGGAGGCGGCAGCGTTGGGCCGGGCTTTTTGGGCATGACCTACGCGCCCTTCGTGGTCGACACGAACGGCGACGTGCGCAACCTGAAGTTCGACATCGACCAGGCCCGTCTGCAGCAGCGCTTGCTGACGCTCAACGCCATCGAGACGAACTTTGCCGGTCAGAACCGCGGCGACGAGCCGAAGGACCACGAAAAGATCCTGAAGAAGACCATCTCGCTGATGACCAGTCAGCAGATGGCCGCCTTCAAGACCGACAAGGAGCCGAAGGAAGTGCTGGAGCGCTACGGCGTGACCGGCAACGCCGGCCGCGGCATGGGCATGGGCAATCCGGGCTTTGCTCGCGGCTGCTTGATGGCCCGCCGCCTGGTGGAGCAGGGCGTGTCCTTCGTGGAAGTCGATTTTGGCGGTTGGGATAACCACGCCAACTTGTTCACAACGTTCGAGAACAAGCTGCCGCAGCTCGACCAGCCGATGAGCGCCTTGATCGAAGACCTCGATCAGCGCGGCATGTTGCAAGACACGGCAATCGTCTGGATGGGCGAATTCAGCCGCACGCCGCGCATCAACGGCACGGCGGGCC
>DASSFG010000256.1:0-12313 GCA_035694685.1 Pirellulales bacterium | reverse complement strand
CAGCGGCGGCGGACGCCACGCGGAAACGGAGAGACAGGCACGCGCGCATCTAGCCTGTCAGTCAGCGCTCGACGGGGACAAGCCCCGTCGTGGCGGAACAAAAATGGCATCAAGCGAGCACCAGCGCAAAGCCGCCTTTCGCGCAGGCTAGTCCCACTCTACGTTGTTCCGCGGCTTGCGTCGTCGGGCAAGCGCTCCCAGCGAGGCTGGCCGGAGTCGGGCGCCATGAGTGCAGGGGGAGCAGGTCCGGAAGGCGGATTTGCAAACATGCGACGAACCAACGCCCGATAGCGGCTTCGCTGCCCCGTGGCGATCCAGACCAAAAACACGTTGCCGCCGAGCGACGCTAGCAGCCCCAATTGCACCAGCGCGGGCCTGACAGCCGGCGTCTGGGGCTGTTGGGGAGGCTGGTCGGAAGGCGACTCGGTCTCCCCTACGTCCGCATCTGCAACTTTCGCCGTCGCCTGTGCGGCGCCATCGTGCGATTCTTCCGATTGATCGGCGAGCGGTTTTTGGGATGGCGGAGACTTGTCGGCGTCAACGGATTCGTCGTCTTCACCGCGCGTCAATGGCGGCTTTTGCTTGCCATGATATCCGGCGACGCGATTGTCGAGCGGCGCCGCGTCGGCATCAGCCAAAAAGGGCGGTTCTTCCTGGTTGTCGTCATTGGCAGGTTGGCCATTACCAGGTTGCAGAAGAAACGCAGGTCCAAGCACGGGGCCCGGTAATTGCGAGAGATCGACGTCGGCCGTCGGCGGAGCTGAGGCTTCCGATTCTTCGTCGGCCGGCGATGAACCGCCTGCGGGCACCACCGCCGATGCCGGCGGCGGCTCGCCGTGGTGCGGCAGTCGTCCAGTGCCCACGGTGATACGATAACTGCGTATGTTCCGCACCGAGGCGGGCAGGTCGCTGAACAGGTCGTTTCCCGCTTTTAGCGATTCAACGAGCTCGGGCTCAATCTGAATGATGTATTCGATGCCTCCCCCCGCGACCGGTTGCCACCCGTAATCGACACCCAATACCGCGGCCGACAAGCAGACCAGGATTCCGCTCATAGATTCGTCTCCAATGCTTCCGAAGCCTTCATCGTAGCATGCCGTGGGTTACCCTGTCTGTAACTTCCAGATTCGCCATGCGACTCCGATTTCGTGCAGTACCGGTACACTGACGTCGGGTTACCCGCGCGCGGGTTGGCTCGCTTGTGGCGAGCGGGAGGCGTAAGCCTCCCGGTGCTGCAATCATCCTCACCGTCGGCCTAATGAGCGAAAAGACGCAGCGGATTGAGCAACGCCCGCTTTTCGTGGGGATTTCCAGGTTGCGGCGCGCAAGCCGGCGCGGTCGATCGTGACGCGAATTGCTCCGCTCTCGGCAGTGTTGAATACGCGGGCACCCCAGTCGGTGTAAGCCCGTTCGACCTCGGGACGGCGGTCGTTGAAACTCCCACTTACAATGGCCAGTTCGGGCGTGCTCCAGGCGGCGAAACCCGGCGGGTTGCTGCGAGCACTGCCATGGTGCGGGGTCAGGATCACGTCGCAGTGACAAGGAGATTCCGCTAGCAGGTCGTCCAGTCCCGGCGATTCCAAGTCGCCGGTGAGCAGAACTCGCCGGCCGCGATACTCCACGTTGAGTACCAGGCTGTTGGCGTTGTCGCTGCCGAGCACGCCGCTGTTGGTGGGGTGCCAAACCTCCAGCAGGCAATCCCCACGAACGCGCAAACGATCACCCGACCATGTCTCGCGCAACGGCACTCCTGCCTCGCGGATGGAAGCCAACAGTGTTTGCATGGCGGGACCCTCGTCGAGCAGCATGGCTGGCGTCACGTAAATCACGCCGACACGAAACTTTTGTAGCAGTTCGGGAACGGCGTTGTAGTGGTCGACGTCGGCGTGCGAAAGAACGATGGCGTCGAGCCGGCGAATGCCTCGGCGCCAAAGATAGCCGGCCACCGAACGAGCACCCGCCGTAGGCGAACCAAGCCGCCCA
The DNA here is from genome assembly GCA_035694685.1 of Pirellulales bacterium. GTDB lineage: Bacteria > Planctomycetota > Planctomycetia > Pirellulales > JAICIG01 > DASSFG01. Next base: position 10,330 of record DASSFG010000256.1, on the reverse strand, counting down.
GCGTCGTAGAGCACTTTTTCGCCGCCCGGCAATTCCAACAGCACGGCGCAACCATGCCCTACCGATAAAAAGGTGCATTCCAAGCGAGGTCCGCCATGCCGCTCGACGAGCGGCACGATGAAGCCCAGCGCCGTCCATCCGGCGAAGCAACCTAGACGCCAGCGCGGCGGCGGGCAGAGCCGCGGCAGCGCGGTCCAGGCAATCATCGCCCCGTAAAAGCCGCAGAGCCACCACCAGGCAGGGCCGGGCGCCCAGGCATGACTCCAGGGCAAAGAGCCGGCGTAATCGATGCTCGCGTCAATTGCCCACAGCGATCGATCGCAGATCGCTCCGAGCACCGTTGCCAAAGGCGGCGCGATCCAGCCCAGCGCAAGCAGCAGAAAACCCGATATCAGGGCCAAACCGACGGGAACGGCGAGGACGGGCGTGAGCAGCAGCGTCGCCGGAGAAATCACATGAAATTGCGATAATACCAAGGGCACGCCCGTGACCCACACGCAAAACCCGACAGCCAAGCTTCGCCCCAGACCGCGCAGTGAGCGGCGAGTTGTCCGCTCGTGCCAAGGCCGCGTGCGGGCAATCAGCCGCTCGAGCGGATCGGTGATTGGCTGCGGGGTGAGACGCGTCCCCGACCAGGCCAGCGTGGCGACCGCCAGGAAAGATAACTGCGGGCCGATGCGGAACAGATCGCACGGATTCATTGCCAGTACGACCAGGCCGGCGCCGGCCAACAGATTGGCAGGTTGCCAGCGCCGGCGGCAAAGCATGGCCAGTGAAACGAACAGCACGACAATCGTCGCCCGCACCGCCGGCGGCTCGGCGGCAATCACCAAAGCATAGACAACCGTCACCAACGGCACACAGCTTAGCGCCGTTCGCCGCCCAATCAGACCCAGCCGGAAGACACCGAACAAGAAAGCGGCCAGGATGCCTACGTGCAGCCCGGAGATCGACAGTAAGTGAATGGTGCCGGTCTTGGCAAATGCCGCGTTGGTATCGTCGTCGAGCTCTTCACGCACGCCTAGCAATAACGCGGACGCTAATGCGGCCCGCCGAGCGTCGACGTGCCGCCACAACAAGTCGTGGCCACGGCGACGCAAGCGATCGAGCCAACGCGCGGGCGACCACCTTCCGCCCTGAGCTTCAACTTCGACGCACCCAACGAAGTCGCACGAAAGCCGGCTCAACTGCCGGTCACCGCGGCAGTGGCGGGCAAAATCGAATTCACCTGGGTTTTGCGGATCGGCGGGCGCCGACAATTGTCCGACGATCCGCAGTCGATCGCCGCGAGCTAGACCATCAAGGATTCCGTCGACCCAGACCTGTGCATTGCCCGACGCCGGCTTCCAGAAGTCGCCGTCGCGAACAGCGACAATTTGAACCGGAAAGCGGCTGCGGTCGCGGCGTGGAATTGCCGAGAGCGGGTCGGAAGGCCGGGCGGGCACTTTCCGTGGGCTGCCCATCGCCACGGCTTCAAGGGCAACCGGGCGGGCAACCTCGTCGGCATAGACGCCGATTTCGTCGACTGGAAACGCATTCCATCGCAAATGGTGCCACGCGCCTCCCAGGGCAGCCAGCGATACGGTAAGCAACACAGTACCCAACGACAGGCGTCGGAATTCTCGTGCGAAGTACCATGTTCCCCACGCCAGGAATCCAACCGCCAACCAACCGCGCACGCTTACCGGGGAATAGCGATCGAATGCGATGCCGCCTGCGACCGCAGCCACGATGAGCGTCAGCGGCTGGTAGCGCGGCATGCGGCGCCTTTGGGCGTTCGCTGGCTGGCGGGGATCAGGCATTGCTCATTGGCGCGTTTGGGCGCAGTGCGCGGCGACCATGTGGTGGAGGATGGCCTTCCTAGGCCGTCACCGTTACGCGTGACGGGCTAGGAAGCCCATCCTCCCAATGTTTTTAATCACCTGCCACCGCGCGTATTGATGGTGAATGGTCAAGGCCGCCGGTAGCGACAAACGGCGACTTCACCGGGTAGACCTCGTGCCCTCGACGCAGCGGATGCTGCCATGGACGGTCGAGCACACCCTGCCGCACCAGCCCGGCAAACCAGGCCGGAGTCAGAAAGTCGGGCATGCCGCCGTAATTGCCCGGCTGCCGATAGCGATACACTTCGTTCCAATTGACGTACACGTGCGAGACACGGCGGCGATGAAGCTCGTCGGCGATCTCAGGCGGACTGCGATGCTCGAAGATCACTCCGGCCAAATTCTGATCGAATGCCGTGTTGTAGATCACCGGCACGGCGAGGTCGAACACTTGAGCATCACCGACTGACAATACTGTAGAACCCGCTGGTACTTGCTCGTTCAAGACCAGATGCCAGAGGTTCACTCGTTCGGAGTCGAGCCGGGCCGTCGGCAGACTGACGAAGTAGGCGTTGTAGGTCAGATCCGGCGAAGTGACCAGAATGAAGCTGATCGACAGACCAATCACGAGCACGGTCAGCACGACTCGCCGCCAGGCCATCGAAAGCGACCACACCGCGCCGACTCCCGCCAGCAGCGCCAACAGCGGCAAAGCGGGTATCCAGAAGCGATCGATGCGATGCGTACACAGCCACCAGGCCGCCACGATATAAGCAAAGTAGCCTGCCAGCGTAAGCGCCAAGGCACGATAGCGGTGGACCACCAGCCCCATCACCGCCAAGGGCGCCAATACCGGGCTAAGCCAGGAGCTCCTTAGTACCACCGCCCAAAGGTTGTTGGCCAGTGTTGCCAGGCTGAAGTCGTGCGGGAGATGCGCTTGTAACCAACGCTGGTTATTGTCGGCGTTGCGCGTGGCGCCGCCCAGCCAGTCGTAGAGCAACGGGTAAACCGGATTTCCGGTCAGTGCCCAGTTCTTGGCAAACCACAATCCGCAGGAGGCAACCAGCGCCAAGAGATAGATACAGGCCGCCTTCCAGGAGGTTCTGCCTGATGCGACTGTTATATATGCCAGCAACGGCAGGGCGACGAACAGCACCGCCGGATACTTGCACGAGACTGCCGCGCCCGAACATAGGCCCGCTACGGCGACGAATGCGTCTCGCTGACTCCAAGCCACCGGCGATGTCTCGCTTGCCAAAGGCGTTTGCCGCCACAGCAAAACGGCATACACCGCCAGAAATAGATAGAAGGCCAACACGCCCTCGATCAAGCCGCTGGTCGAGACGACCGTGACCCAGGGAATCGACAGGTAGAGCACGGCGGCCACCACGCCCGCGCTGGGCGAGGCGAACCGTTTTCCCGCCGAGAACAGCGCCAGCGCAGTGAGAGGTGCGAAGGCCGCAATCACCGTCTTGCCCACCAATGCCCCCAGCCACCAATCGCCGGCCAGCACCATGCCCAGCAGGCTGAACATCTCGCTGCCGAGCGGCATGTTGCCGTAGACGTTGTGCGGCAGAAAGTCGATCTTGCCCTGCTGAAAGAATTCTTTTGGCGCCTGCAGGTGATATTCGCGCACATCGAAATCAATCGGCGGCAGCATGCCTCCCAAAAAGATCGCGGCCACGAAGGGAGCAGCCAACCACAACCATTTTACCGAGATGCCGTCGTCGGCAGAGGCGGCGACCTCGCCGGCGGGCAGCCGTCGTCGCCAGGCAAGCCACGCATTGCCCGCCGCCACACAGACCGCCGGAATCAAAAACCAGGCACGACTGAGCCTGCCCGCCAGGCCGATGGCCAACACATACAGCGACAAGACATTCAGGCCAACTCCGCAGGCAAGCAGAAAGCGTTCGAGCGGCGTCAGACGGACCGGCGACGTCTCCGGCTCGCCGGAGTCTCCAGCCGTTGGCGATTCCACACTTGTCGCCGCCAGCACCAAGCAGCCGATCAACCAGCCTGATGCGATAATGGCCGCCGCCGCCGCCAGCACCGGCCAACGATCTTGGAGGGCCAACGACGGAGGACTGCCAAACCAGCGAGCAGCCGCTTGCTCGGGCAACAATGTCCTCACGCGCAACCAGTGTGCCCGACTGATACCGCGCAGCTCAGGAACTGCGCTCTCCAGGTAAAACACCAGGTAGCCTACGCTCAACGCCAGAAAGGCCACGGCCACAAAGGCATTGACGATCTTTTGCCTGGTGACAGGAGGGGCGTGACGCTCTGCGGCGGAAGTAGCCGGCGACGGTTGTTTGGCAGACATGATCGGGCCTACGTGGTAGGAGCCTTTTTGGATGCCCCGGTTCGGCTTTGACAGCCGCCCTTCGTCTGGTCCCGAATCAATCTATCTGATTCAATCGCAAGAACGCAAGTATCCGTTGACATAATCTCTTAGTACCGCGCCGGCGTGCTGTGGGTTATCGAGAGCGATTAGCCGAGAACGGTGGTGTCCGGCAGAGGTAGTAATAATCTGTAGGGTGGGACGAGCGAAGCGAGTCCCACCACCTGTGGTGGAATCGTGGTGGGACTCGTTTCACTCGTCCCACCCTACATGTCGTCAGCAACTCGCTGTTAAGACACCACCCGCCGAACCTGCTGCTTGGTCCAGAGGATCGGCCGCGGCTATAATCGCTGCTGGGAGATGCCTATGCCGCTACGCGATCACTTCCGCCCGCCCGTATCCAAACGCGCTTCGTGGGAAGGGTTTCACGGCCTTTGGCCGGGCATGATGGTGCAACAATTAGCGCCTTTACTGCCAGATGGCCTCGTGGCCGAACCGCGTGTGCACCTTGGAAGCTTTTACGAAATCGACGTTTCCACGTTTGAGCAGAACGAAGAGACTGAGCCTGTTTTCGGCCCTGTTCCGGAGCCAGATGTCGGCATTGCAACCGCGCCGCAAGCCCCCCCGGCTCCCACTCTCACCTTGGATGCCGAGTTTCCCGAACAGTACGCCTACGAAGTCCTGGTCTTCGACCTCGAACGCAATCGCCGGTTGGTTGCGGCCATCGAAATTGTCAGTCCGGCGAACAAGGACCGGCCCGATAGCCGTCAGTTGTTTGTCGCCAAGTGCTTCAATTTGCTCCGCAAAGACGTGTGTCTGTCGATCATCGACATGGTCTCGATCCGTCAGTTCAACTTATATGCTGAGCTGCTGGCGCTGCTGAACCGTCGCGACTCAGCGTTCCAATCGCCGCCGCCAACTTATGCGGTCACTTGTCGCAAACGACAGGTCGGTCGGCAGACGAAGCTCGACACTTCGTCCTTTCCGCTGGCGGTCGGCCAACCACTTCCTGTTCTCCCGATTTGGTTGTCGGAAACGCAGACGATCTCGCTCGACCTGGAAGCGAGTTACGAGGCCAGTTGCCGCGTACTACGGATTTCATGAAAGCGATGTGACGCCGTTTCGCAGCCGCATGAGCAGTTTCACTCTTACAGCGTTCTGGATCGAGGGCCCTGGCCCGAAAGGGCCGCTCGGTTACGGCGTCACGGCGTTCTCGCTCATGGACGCCTTCGAGATTGTTGCACGTGCCGGCTATCAGTTGCGGGATGACAAGAGCACGCTCCGCGTATGGGCCAACATCAAGCGTGCGGATTTGGAGCACGGCTTCGTCCGCGAGCACATGGGACCGATTGTTGTGCGAGGCTTGTGGTATCCCTTCATAGCTGTTGGATTCGGCGCATGAATCGGCCTGACCAGGCGCTCAAGCGGACTGCGCTACGATTGCGACCCGGGCGTCGCACTCTTTCGCTGGCCGCTGGAAAGAGCGGAGTTGATCATCATCAGCTCGCCGACGTTCTCCAACGTGATCAGCCCGACGAGACGACCGTCGTGCGTGACTGGCAGCGCCGAACAGCCACCCTCGCGCATGCGCTGAAACGTGCTGGCCAGCATCTCGGTGTCTTCCACCGTGCCGCAATCGGCGTGCATCACGTCGCCTACCCGGCCCGCGCCCCCATCGGCCAGCGCCGCAATCACGTTGCCGCGCTGCACAAGGCCCAGCACCTGACCGTCATTCACCACAGGGAAATCCTGCTGCGCGCCGGCCAGTAGCTCTTCCGTGGCCACCGCCAGAGTGTCATCAGGCGAAAGCGCGCGGAACCGCGTCATCATCGCCGCTCGTACCGGCAAGCCCTTGATCAACGACCGCATTTGCACGAGGTGCGCTTCTTCCTGCGCCCCGAGAAAGACAAACAGGGCGATGAACACCAGAAACGGGTTGGAACCGAACAAACCCACGAATCCGAACACAATCGCCAGCATTTGTCCGACGCTGGCCGCCACCTGCGTGGCGCGCACGTAGTCGCCCGAGAAGTGGGCCAGCACCGCGCGCAACACGCGCCCGCCGTCCATCGGAAAGGCCGGAATTGCGTTGAACAGCACCAGGAAGATGTTTACGGCCATCAATTGGAGCAGAAACTTGTCGAAATGCTGAAAGGCGTCGAGCGTCACGTCCTTCACGGACAATATCTCCATACTGCCGCCGATGACCGCCAGCACGGCGGCCAAAATCGCGGCGATCAGCACGTTGACGGCCGGCCCCGCTACCGCGATCCAGAACTCTTGCACCGGATCTTCGGGCATGCGCTCCAAGCGGGCCACACCGCCGATGGGCAAAAGCGTAATATCTTGCGTGCGCACGCCGTATCGCCGCGCGGTGAGGGCATGCCCGAGCTCGTGCAGCACGATGCAACCGAAAATGGCCACAATGAACAGCGTGCCTTCAAGTGCTTCGACAAAGATGCGATTGGCGGAGAAGTGTTGGTCGAGACCGGCGACCACGTCGCGCAGCACGATGTAGCCGATCAGAATCAAAAACGTCCAATGGACGAAGATGCCGATGCCGGCGACGCTGCCGAGTTTCCACGACCATTTCATGGCGTTGTCCTATACGACAGGCTCCCAACCGGGGCGGTACTCGCGCGACCAGAGCGCGAGCTGCTCTTCGTCGCCGACGATGCGCTTTGCCTTGGGGTCGAACTTGACCGTTCGCCCCGTGCGATAGGCGATGTTGCCCAGGTGGCAAAGGTTGGTGCTCTTCACGCCTTCTTCGATTTCGGCGTTGGGCCGTCCGCCAGCGCGGATGCAACTGAGAAAATTGCCGATGTGGCTGGCATCGTCGGTGTGCATGGCGGCTTCGTTCATGAGCTTGCCCGCCATGTCATAGACTTTGTAACCGCTGCTACCGATGACCAGCGAACCCGCCTCGCCGTAAAACACCACGCCGAAGGTATCGCCTTCGAAGCCGCGGCGGCTCCAGGTGCGGTGCTCCCAATTGATGGCCTTGTCGCCGAAGTTGTAAGTGACGATTTGCGTGTCGGGCGTCTCCTGGTCGTCGTCGAAGTGAAAACGGCCGCCGCCGCAGACGACGCTTTGCGGACTATCGACCTCGAGCCCCCAGCGGCAAACGTCGAGCGCGTGGATGCCGTTGTTGCCCAGCTCGCCGGTGCCCCAGTTCCAGAACCAGTGCCAATTGTAGTGAACCAAATTGTCGCGATACGGGCGCTCGGGCGCGGGGCCTTGCCAGAGACTATAGTCCAGGTTCGCCGGCACGGCGGCTTCTTTGCCGTGCCCGATGCTGGGGCGCGTGCTGTTGATCCAGCCACGGGCAAACAGCACGCGGCCGAACTCGGCTTTGTGGACGCGCTCGATCGCCTCGATCATGCCGGCCGAGCTGCGGCGCTGCGTGCCGAGTTGCACGACACGCTGGTGCTTGCGGGCAGCGGCGACCATCAGCTCACCTTCACGGCCGTTGTGGCTGGCCGGCTTTTCCACGTACACATGCTTGCCCGCCGAGCAGGCGAGGATGGCCGCCGGGGCATGCCAGTGGTCGGGCGTGGCGATGGCCACCGCATCGACCGCCTGATCGTCGAGCGCCTTGCGAAAATCCTGCAGGCCGACGGGCGACGCCGACGCTTGCGTGCCCACGGCCTCAATGCCTTTGCCGATGGCCCTCTGGTCGACGTCGCAGATATAGGCCACGCTGCAATTTGGCTGGCTGGCGAATCCTTTGGCCAGCGCCTGTCCGCGGCCGTTCGTGCCAATCACGGCCACCACCAGCCGGTCGTTGGCTGAGCGTGCGTCTTCAGCCGAAGTTTCGCTCCATACGGCCAGCGCCGCTGAGGCGGCTGCGGCCTGGCCCAAAAACGTGCGGCGGTTCGACTTGGTTGCCATAGCGTTTGCCTTTCAGTTTGGAGTGGATAGATTTATAGACGGACACTTACCAGCAGGATCAGCTACCTCAGGCTTATGCGTGCCACTCGCCTGTGGCGAGCGGGAGGCGTAAGCCTCCCGGTTAGTCCTAGTATAAAGGCGATGTGGTGTCCTGCGAGGGGTTTCGCAACATGCTACCGTGAAAAGTGAGCTGTCCACGGTTGCTTCGTACCGCATGGTGGCGAGTTGGCGGTATACAATGAACGGGGCTAACAATCGCCCATGGCCGGGCATGATTCCATGCCGCTGTTGTGGTATGATCTTTTTCGGCCGGTCAGGCATTGGTGGGATGTTCGGGATGGTTCACGCAATTCCTCGCGCAGGTGCCGCAAGCGATGTCTGAATCGTTCGACCCATATCGCAAATGGCTGGGCATTTTGCCCAAGGACCAGCCGCCCTATCACTACCGTCTGTTGGGCATTGAACTGTTCGACGACGATCCGGACGTGATCGAGGCCGCGGCCGATCAGCGTATGACTCATGTTCGGACCTATCAGACCGGCCAGAACTCCGTCTGGTTCAGCGAGAATTCCGGCAACGATGTGCACGACGTTGGCACGAAGAGGCCGAATGCACTGGGGCTTTATGACATTGTCGGAAACGTCTGGGAGTGGTGCGAAGGCGGCCAAATCTATGAGGCCGCGTTCTTTGATACCAGAGAGGGGCTCGGGATGCGCCTTCATCGTCCCGGTGATGGCGAGAATCGCCGTGTCAAAGACGTTGGGTTTCGCGTTGCGGCAGATCCCCGTTGAGTTCCTTACCGCTACCTTCGGCTTACACAACGTCGTGACCGCTCGCGGATACGAAGATCGCTCATAGCAGGGGCGTGCTCCGCCGCTTGCCTGGGCGGCGGACACAATTGGCAAGTTTCAGGCATTTCAATGCCGCGCCACTGCTGCAACCGTTGCAGTCGCTAACCACAGAAAGAATGTGTAATGAGGTGAAGCCGCAGTCACCGGCGAGTAACCTATAGTTAACAGGCGAACATCGCGCCTGATCGCGTAAGGTGACGCCGCTTTTTAAGGACCGATCTGTCGCTCAAGACTTCTACGACCCTACGAAAAGACCGGTGCTGAATATGGTCATCACGGTGCTGGCGGCTATCGTTGCCATCCAAGCCGTCGCTTTGGCTGCCGCCCTGGCATACTGCCGCTTCGTGGTTTCAAAGACATCGTCTGGCGACGAGCAGTCCGAAGCCGTCAGGAGGCGCGACGGGCTGTTGGGTGACTACCAGGGGGTCCTGCGCGAGACGCTGGTGCGGGTCGGCATCGAAGGCGAGAATATCGCGGATATGGGCGCGCGGCTCTCCGATGGCGAGAACGATATGACGGCCGCGCTAAAAAAGGAACTGACTGCCCGAGTCAGCGAGCTTGTCGAGGCCAACAGCGCTCTCCGCCGCGACCTCGCGGCGGCCCAAGAGCGACTTGAAGTCCAGTGCGCCGCGCTGAAGCGGTTGTCCGCGGAATCCCGCCACGATTGTCTCACCCAATTGCCGAACCGCCGCGCCTTCGATGAGCGCCTCGTCGAACTCTTCGGACGTCACCAACGCTACGGCGAAGAGTTTGTTATGGTGCTCTTTGACGTCGATAAATTCAAGTCGTTCAACGATGATTACGGTCACGCCGCGGGTGATGCCGTGTTGGCGGCCATCGCGAAGGTGGTCTCCGAACGGCGCCGCAGCACGGATTTCGTAGCGCGTATCGGGGGAGAAGAATTTGCGATCCTACTGACGCATACGACACTCGGAAAAGCCGAGCAATGTGTGGCTGGGTATCGCAAAGCGATTGAGGCCACGACGTTGCGGACCAACGGCCAACTGTTGCGCGTTACGGCAAGTTTCGGCGCTGCGGAGGTGCTGCCCGGTGAGATTGCCGGCGATTTGAAAGAGCGGGCCGATCAAGCCCTTTATGCCGCGAAGTCTTCCGGCCGCAATTGCGCCCGGTTCCACGACGGGGCCGGCATCGTTTCTTCTTGCGCCGAACAAGCGGTTGCCACGGCGTAAGGTGTTTCCCGGTGATTTGAGAGCGGATGGGGAGGGATTCGAACCCCCGGTGGACTCACGCCCACAGCAGTTTTCAAGACTGCCGCCTTAGACCACTCGGCCACCCATCCGTTTTGTAAGGGACATCAAGTGCAAACACGCAAAAGCGAGACAAACGTTTCACCCGGGCGGTTCACAGACCACCTCGCCGCAAACTGATTATACCGCCGGTGTGCCCTGATGAAATAACCGAGTGTC
>DASSFG010000255.1:0-4093 GCA_035694685.1 Pirellulales bacterium | reverse complement strand
GGGGGGCCCTTCCGGCGCCTGTCACCCCGTGCTCCGCCGGGGGCAAGCCCGGCGGTAGCGGAGCGGACAAATCAGATACAAACTGTACTATGCTCGCCATTACCAAAGCCCAATTCCGCCGCAAGCGGCTGTCGCTGGTTGCGGCCGTTATCGCCATGCTGGCGGTCTGTGCGACCGCCTCGCTCTGGGCCGCTCGGGAATGGCAATTTCATCGCCATTTACGGGCTGGCCAACTCGCGATCAAACGCTTTGCGGCTGACGAGGCGGTTGTCGAATTGACCGCGGCCGAAACATTGAAGCCGCTTTCTGCCGAGGTCCAGTATCTGTTGGGAGTGGCCGACCGCAAGGCCAGACGACTCGACGATTGCCCTACGTACCTCGACAAGGCGCTCGAGCTCGGTTGGCCGGCGGACGAAATCCGCTTTCAAAAGCTGTTGCTGGCCTTTCAAGCGGGCGACCACCGTGCCGAGCCCGTGATCAGACGGATCACCTCGCTGCCCATGGCCGACGACATGGCCGAAGACGCGTACGAGGCGCTGACGATCGGCTATCTTTCCGAGTATCGCATGGTGGAGGCCGGCCGGGCGACCGACGATTGGCTGCGGTTGCGTCCGCGGAGCGTGCGCGCCATGCTGTTGCGAGCGGAAATTTTCGGCGTCACGGAAAGAAGTAAAGAGCAGCTCAAGCAGTACGAACAGGTACTGGCCATCGAACCGGACAGCTACGCCGCGCACCTGGGAATGGCCCGCAACCTGCTTGAGGCACACGACGTCGAGCGGGCATTGGAAGAGTACCGCTGGTGCTCCGAGCGCTCGACCGACGATTTCTCTCCGCCGCTGGGCATGGCCGCGTGTTACCAGCACCAAGGAGAACTCGAAAAGGCCGCGGACGTCTTGCGAGAGTTGCTCAAGCGCTGCTTGCCGCACGACCAGCGCGCTCAAGCGGCCGGAGAACTGGGCAAATTACTGCGGCAAACCGGCGCGCTGGCGGAAGCGATCTCGCTGCTGAGCGAATCGGTTGAATTAAACCCGTATGACGAACAGATTGAATACACACTTGCCATGAGCCTGGTCAAAATCGGAAAACTGGACGAGGCCCAGCGGCACCATAACCATTCCAAGGAGTTGGAGAAGCTCAAGCTTCAGGTGCATGATATCAAGACGGTCATTTTCAATCAGCCCGACGACGCGCAGCCTCGCTATGAGGCGGGTTTGTTGCTGGCGAAGCTCGGCAAGCCCAAGATCGCCGCCGCCATGATGCTGGGGGCTTTGCGGTGTGATCCACGGCACAGCGGTGCCCGTGCGGAGCTGGCCAAGTATTATCATGAGATTGGCCGCGACGACTTGGCGCGAGAATACGAGGCGTCGACGGTTGAAGTTGCCGGCGCGGCCGCCGCTGGCGAGCGCGGCGGAGGTTTTTAAGCGGGTCCCGTAGCCGGGGCCCAGGATAGTTTCAGGCTTAGCTAGGCTGATATGCGTTATTCCGAATCGTTTTTTTTGACTCGCCCAAGACGACTACCTGTGGCTGTGTTGCTGGGCGCAGCAGTGTTGTTTCTGGTGGGCAGCGGCTGCTCGCCGCCTCCGCGCACCGTCGAGGTGGTGGGCCGCGTGACATATAACGGCGCTCCGGTGGAGGGTGCCATTGTGGTCTTCTTCGGAGAGAAGTATGGAGACGACCTTCCCGCCGCCGGCGCCACGGACGGCACGGGGCATTATGAGCTGCGCACCTATTTTTCGGCACACGATATGCCGCTGGGGGCCATACCAAATGACTATGTGGTCGTCATTCAGAAATTCAAGTACCCCGATACCGTACGTGCGCAGAACAAGATGTCGGAACTGGCCGGGCTGAAGGGCGATTTAAAGCGGTATATCGCCGAAGAGGCAATACACGACCTTTGGCCTGAGGGCGTGCCCGACGGTTGGCCCGACGGCTACATACCGTCCGTCACGCAGATTCCCAGACACATTTTTGAAAATAAAGAACGGCGTGAGAAGCTCACCCGGTTGTTGCGCGGCATTCCCCTCCTTCCCTTACGATATGCCGACCCGAGTACGACGGAGCTTCGCGCTAGCGTCGAACGGTCGGACGGCCCATTGACGTTCGATTTTGATCTGACAGGTGAGATCGACGAAGCCGCGCCGCGAAGTGTAGCAGAATTTCAGCTCGGGCCGCCAGAATGAAACAAAACACGTCGTCGCATGCCGCCGCGCTCGCCTTTCTAGCGCCATTCGGTTTGCTAGCCGCGGCGTTGTTTTTCTTCAGCCATAAGCGCTCCGCGCCGATCCCGCACGCGGCGAGCGAACATCGCGGCGACAAGGCCCGGCAACCAGACGACGCTCGCCCTGTCGCTGATTTGCCAGCCGACGACCGCGGCGGCTTTCACGACATGTTACCCGAAAGCGGCATCGATTTCCGCATGCGCCAGCAATTGGCCGAGCAATTTAAGCTCAATCTCTATGACCACGGCAGTGGTGTAGCGGTGGCCGATTATGACGGCGATGGCGACGACGACGTCCTGTTTTTGAATCAGTTCGGCGAGAACGGGTTGTACCGCAATCGTGGGGACGGCACATTCGACAACGTGACCGACCAGGCCGGCCCCTTGGCGCTGGCCGACCGGCTTTGCGTGGGTGCCGCCTTTGCCGATTACGACAACGACGGCGACCAGGATCTATACGTTACCAGCACGCGCGGCGGTAACGTGCTGCTTGAAAACGAAGGCAGCGGCCGGTATCAGGACGTGACCGAACGGGCCGGCGTGGGACTCGTCGCGCATTCGCAAACACCGGCCTTCTTCGATTACGACAACGACGGCTACCTTGACTTGTTCGTCACCAATACGGCGCGTTGGACCGAGGAAGACTATGACAACGAGGGCCGATACTATCCTGGGGCCGGTTTTATCTGGACACACGTCTTCAATCCCGAGGACCGCGAGTACAACGTCCTCTATCGCAACAATCGCGACGGCACCTTCAGTGACGTGACCGGCGAGTCAGGCCTGGCGGGCAAAGGCTGGAGCGGCGACGTGGCCGTGTTTGACTTCGACGGCGACGCGGCCATCGACGTATTGGTCACCAACATGTTCGGCAGAAGCCAGCTTTACCGCAACGACGGCTACGGACATTTTGACGACGTGACCCGCGAGACGCTGGGAAAAACTTCGGTGGGCGCCATCGGCGCCAAGGCCTTCGACTACAATAACGACGGGCTTCTCGATCTGTTCATCACCGACATGCACTCCGATATGTGGATCGGGTTCAAGGACTCGCACCTCGTCGAGCCCGGAAGAAAATTCGACAGCATCGCCGGGCCGAAGTTAGCGCCCGATACGCCCCAGCGCGAGTACATGCAGATACTCGAAAAGCGCTTCCGCGAAGAGTTGGGGCTCGATTTCGACCATGTCTTGTACGGCAACAGCTTGTTTCGCAATGAGAAGGCGGGGAAGTTTACTGAATTGTCGGATGCCGCGGGCATGGAAACATTCTGGCCCTGGGGCATCGCCGTCGGCGATTTCGACAACGATCGTTACCAAGACGTCTTCATTCCCTCGGGAATGGGGTTGCCATTCTTCTATTGGCCTAACAGCCTGATGATGAATGGCGGCGACGGCACCTTCCGCGACCGCGCGGCGCAAGAGGGAATCGAGCCACCCTTGGGAGGCCAGTTGATCGCGGAGGACCGTCCCGGAGGGAACGCTCCGCGCAGTTCACGCTGCGCCGCCACGGCTGACTTCGATGGCGACGGCCGGCTCGACTTGATTGTCAACAACTTCAGCGATCGACCTTATTACTTTCAGAACCAGTTTCCGCGTCGCCATTACGTTGCCTTTCGTCTGCAAGGCACGACGAGCAATCGCGACGCCATCGGCGCGCTCGTGAAGCTCTACCGCGGCGACGAGATCCTCGTCCAGCAAGTTCAATGCACGGGCGGCTATCTTTCTCAATCGTCCAAAGTATTGCACTTTGGCCTTGGTAACGATGCGACGATCGACCGCGTGGAAATCCGCTGGCCGAGCGGCACCAGGCAAGTCATCGACGCGCCGGCGGCCGACATGTTGCACGAAGTGAGCGAAGATAGCCGGGCCGTG
>DASSFG010000254.1:0-4453 GCA_035694685.1 Pirellulales bacterium | reverse complement strand
ACATGGTCGGCTTACGGACCTCGACGGCCGCGTCGCGAATGATATCCAGACGGCTTTTGCCGCGCGGCGCACGTGCCAGCCGCCGCACGCAGTTCTCGATCATTACGATCGAACTATCGACCACCATACCGAAGTCGATCGCTCCCAGGCTGAGGAGGCTGGCCGCGATGCCGAATTGAAGCATGCCGCAGAACGCGAACAGCATCGAGAGCGGAATGGCCAGGGCCACGATCAGTGCCGCCCGCAAGTTGCCCAGGAAGGCGAACAGCACCGCAACGACGAATAGGCCTCCTTCGAACAGGTTCTTTCGCACGGTGTCGATCACGAAATCGACCAGTTCGGTGCGATCATAGACGGGCACGGCCTGAACGTTGGGTGGCAGGTTTTTTTGGATCTCGGCCAGCTTGTTTTTCATGGCCCAGGTAACTTCGTGGCTATTTTCGCCCATCAGCATGAAGCCCAACCCCAGCACGACCTCGCCGTTGCCGCCGGCGGTGACGGCCCCACGGCGGATCTCATGCCCAATGACCACGTCGGCGACGTCGGCGACGCGAATGGGCACGCCCTCTTTGGCGGCGACCACAATCTGCCTCAACTCCTCGATGCTGGTCGTACGGCCGACGCCTTGTACGAGCAGCATTCCGCTCGGTTCGCTGATATTGCCGCCGCCGACGTTGGAATTGTTGCTCTCGATCGCGTCGACCACCTCGCTAAACGTGAGCTGGTGCTTGATCAACCTCTCCGGGTCGAGGCGAATCTGATACTGCTTTTCGAAGCCGCCCCAGGTGTTGATTTCGGCCGCGCCGGGCACGGTGCGCATCGTCGGACGAATAACCCAGTCGTGAATGGTGCGCAGATCGGTAATGTCGCTCCCTTTGCCGGTAACGATGTAATGAAACACTTCACCCAGGCCGGTGGCGACCGGCCCCATTTTGGGCCGCGCGATGCCGGCGGGCATGGCTACCGTGCCCAGTCGTTCGTTGATCTGTTGCCGGGCGAAATAGAGATCGGTGCCGTCGTTGAAGACCACGACCACTTGCGACAGTCCGAATTTAGAAATCGAGCGCAGCGTTTCGATGCCCGGCAAGCCGCCGAGCGATTGTTCGATCGGGAAAGTAATCAAACGTTCGATATCTTCCGGTCCGAGCGCGGGCGCCACGGTGTTGACCTGCACCTGCACCGGCGTGGTATCGGGAAAGGCGTCGATATCGAGCCTTGACAATGACATCCCGCCCGCCACAACCGCCGCCAGCACGGCCAGCAGCACCAGCAGCCGGTTGCCTAGCGAAAAGTCGATGATGCGGTTCAGGAAATCCATGACGTCCCTTTAGTTGTGACAATCGCAGCCTGCGCCAAGATTGCCGCGCAGCAATTGGGCAAGGAGTGAAGCGCTGCCTGTGGTGGCAACGACTTCGCCGGGCAACGCGCCGGCGAGCAACTCGACGTATTCGCCGCCGCGGGCGCCGGTGCGCACCTGGCGCGCGTAAAACAGCTTGAAACTCCCCTCTTTCAAGTAGTTTTTGTCGCGGACGAACACGAATTGCGCGTCGCCGGTCGATTGCACCGCGTGCGCAGGCACACTGACCGCGTCGGGCTCCTCGCGCAGCACGATGGTGCCGGTGCCGAAAGTCTGCCCGCGAAGCGGCCGGTCGACGACGTTCATCACGACGCGGGCCTGCAGTGTGCGTGTGCGTACGTCAACCGACGGACTGAGCCAAGAAATCTCGCCGGCGACCAGCGGCGATCCATCGTCGGGGTGGAATTGCACAGGCAACCCGAGAGACACATGCTTTGCGTCCTCTTGCCGCACGTTGAGCAACAGCCAGAGACGGTGCGGGTCGGCCACGGTGAGCAAAACGTGCGAGGCATCGACCACCTCACCCACCACCACGTCGGAACTGAGCACGACACCGTCGTATGGCGAGCGGACCGCGATCAAGTTCGTCGTTTTCGCGCCGGGAGGTAGCGCCGACAGGCTCTCCGCGGGAATGCCCAAAAAACGCATCTCCTTTTCCAGCCGCTCAATGTCATTTCCCTGATCATCGGGCACGTCGAAGCCCAGGTTCAGTAGCGTCTGGCGTGCCGAGACGACGGCGATCTGCGCCTCCTGAAAAGCCGCCTCGGCTTCGCTGAGTGCCTTGGCCGTTACCAGCTTGCTGCGCGCGAGCTCGCGCAGGCGGTCGGCGGTCGTTCTTCGCAAGTCAAGCTCGACCATATTTTTAAGCAGCCGCGACTTCGCTTCGCCGACCTGCGCGGCGTCGATCAGCACGAGCACGTCGCCCGAACGCACTTCGTCGCCGATCGTTTTCAGCACGGCCGCTACGGAGCCGCTCACCCGCGAAGAGAGATGGGCCAGGCGGGTCGGATCGAATGTCAACTCTCCATTGGCCGTCACCGTGTCGCGCATCGGCCGCTCCTGAACCACATCGACGTCGATGCCGAGTTTTGCGGCGCTCTGGAGCGAAGCGAATTGCACGTGCTGTTTGTGCAGCGTGTTCTTGCTGTTGTTTTCAGGCCGCGTCACGAGCGCGAGCGCCCGCGTGGCGTCGTACTTGGGCAATCGCGGCTCGCCAGCCACTTGTGCCAACTCCGGATGGTCGATCACGCACTCGGCCACGCCGTGCTTGCGACACCAGCCAAATTCAGGGAGTTTCGGCAACAGGTCGTCTCTGCACCCCACACACATCGAAGCGGGCACCAGATGTTCGGAGCACCAGTCGTCATGCTCCTGGACCGGCGCTGCAAATAACGCGGACGCTCTCGGTATTCTCCAGCCACTGTGATGGCCGAAGTAAAAGATTGCCGCCAGCAGCCCAAACACTCCGAGATTGGGAATTCCGCGGGCGATAGCCGCCAACCATCGGCGGGGTGCTGTTGGTGCAGGCGGTCGTTCGGCGCGGGCGGGCTGTGCCGGCCGTCTCGATGTGGTCGTGGTATTCATAACGCGGGTCTCGATGGCAAATAAAAGCGAAACGCGATCGACGGATGGCACAGGGTCAAGATCCGCTGGCGCTTGGTGTGAGGTAACGTCAGGCCAAGACGGAATGCGCGCCGCCGGTCCGGAGAAGGGGCTGGGAGCAGAGGGCCGCCAGCGTTAACAGCGCAGCACGACCAAGGCGCGCGAGGTCAATCGCGTAGAAGCGCCGCGCTCGGGCTGCTTGGCAAGGGTCGACTCGTCCGGCTGGAACTGAGATAGAATCGAAGCTGTGCGCAGCACGACACAAGCAGCCCGGACATCTCGTAATTGATCGGCCACGGTGTCGACGACGGCCGGCCCGGGCACCGCGGAAATTTGTAGATGGGTACAGTGGCAGGAATCGCCGTTCTGGCCCACGGCGAGACGAAGCTCCGAAGCACGCCTGCCATCCGTGCAGTCCTCCCGGCCGCCATCCGAATGCGAATCGCAGCAGTGGCAAGCGGCCGGTCCAAAATCGACGCACGAACTGCTGCCACAAAAGCACAAATAGAGCGTGCTGCCGCTCCAGGAAAGGAGCTGCATCGCGATTAACGTCGTGACGAGCAGCTTTTGCGGCATGATTGTGGTTTTCAGGCCAATCGTTCCACCCGTTACACTTTATCGGTTTGCCGCGAAGCGGTCAATCAACCATTTTTGGTGCAAAAGAGCCAGTCCAGCCAAAAACGGCGCGTATTCCAGCCAGCTAACAACGTAGTCGAAAAGATAGATTCTGTCAGCCTCTTGGCATTCGGAGACGGCACTTAATAGAGAATCACAAAAGAGTCGCTTGGCTCGGAGTACACTGCGGCGAAACTCCAGACAGGAATGCCGTCGGTCCGGCCTTTGGTCTTGGTCGGCACGCCCTGCTTGTCGAAGACTTGCCAGGCCAGCGCACCACCACGTTCCCATCCGGTCCCTTCAGTCCATACCAGAATTGTCTCGCCCCGGCCGTTGACGGCGAGCGAGGGGTGTTTGCACTCGCCGTCCTTTCCGGGAGCGGCCATCGGCTTTGCCAGGCGGTGCTTCTTCTTGTCGATTTGCGCCCAGAACACCTTGCCGTCGGTCTCCCACGCGCCGGTTACTGCCGCCGGTCCATCGATAAAGGACTCGCTGCTCATCGGGCACGCGCCGATCTTCCATTTGCCGGCCAGGTCGGCTCGAAAGCTCTTTCCGCGGTCGGTCGAGGTGAGCAGAAGCATGTCGCGGTTTACGATCTCGCGGGCCGAACGGTAGAGGACGTAAACTGCGCCCTCGCGATCGGCTAAGGCCTTCAGACCGCAGCAGCCGCACGCGCCGTCCTTGCCGGCGTCGGCGGGCACTTCGTGGGCAAAGCTGGCGCCGTCGTCCGTGGAACGGGCGACCCAGACGCGGCGGTTGGCTTCGCCATTGCCCGAGTGCCAGACCACGTAGACGTTCCCGACAGGATCGGCGGCGACCGAGCCGCCGCCGTCGAGAAGGAACGCCTCTTGATTGACCATCCGCTGCGGCTCGAATGCC
>DASSFG010000253.1:0-13876 GCA_035694685.1 Pirellulales bacterium | reverse complement strand
CTTGCCTTCCTGCCATCCATCGCGAATTGCCTTGGCCCGCTCCAAATTCTTGCGGCCGGGGCGATCGGGCTCGAGATCGTCGCGGGCCGGATTCCCGCCGCCGTGCTCCAACAGTGCATAGGCCAGCGATCGTAACACCGGCTCGGCGTACTGCCAGCCGATGCAATCGAGCGTGCGCCAGCTATTGGCAACATAAATGGCCTTGTGACCGATGTCGCGAAAATCGCGGCAACCGAACCGCGAGAAGAGCTCATAGACTTCTGCCGGCTTGCCGGTGCGGGCCAGACCGGCGGCGGCCGCGTCGGCCTTGGCTTCGTCCCATTCGTTCATCGCTTCGACGAACAGGTCTTTGGCCTTCGAGGCGTCGGGCACGGCCGCTTCATTGACCGGCGCCATCGTCCAATTGCCTTGCCGCTCGTCCTGCGCTTGCGAATCTTTGAAGTAATCGAGCGCCCAGAAGATTGGCAGCCAGCGGTGCTCTTCGGGCGACGAAATGCTGGCCAGATGCGCCGAATTAACCACCAGTACGGCATGGAACTTAAATCCCACCGGCCGCGGCTGCACGTTGCGCACGCCTGCCAACAACAGCGCCGCCAGAACCTCTTTATAGGTCGTACCGCCGCGGATACGGCTGGCGACTTCTTCCAATAGCCGCTCGCGCGGCGTCTCCTCCAGCACGCGCACGAGCGGTTCGATGTCGGGGTTGAGTTGCACGATGTCTTTTGTCTTCGCATCTTCCGCGGAAACTCTCGGCAACGTCGCCAAAAAATTCAGATCGCCCATGCCCGCCAACGTGCCGCCCGCCACTGCCGACTCGATAAACCGCCTGCGTGTCGTAGACATGATTTGATCTCCCAATAGATTTCCAAGAGCCGCCGGGCCTATGCGATGCCGAACGATCGTTTAACCGCAAGCCAGCGGCTAGCGTGCACGTGGCCTCAGTTCTCGCCGTATTTCGCCAGCAACAACGGCCCCAGCGATTTGGCCTGCACGCGCAGGCACTGCTGGCGGCCGGTTAAGCGATTGGCTGCGCATCGCGCGCTTGCCAGCCGTCATTGTACGGCAATACTGGCTTGGTGCGAAGCGTCGCAAAGCTCACTCGTCCGCCAGCCGATAGCCGACGCCTTGCTCGGTGAGCAAGTAACGCGGTTGGGCGGGATCGGCTTCGAGCTTGCGACGCAGGCCGGCCATAAAAACCCGCAAATAATGGATTTCGCCAACCTGGTGCGGGCCCCAAACTTCCTTCAACAATTGGCGGTGAGTGAGCACCTTGCCGGCGTGCTGCACCAGCAGGCTCAATAATTTGTATTCCAACGGCGTCAGGTGAACCTCGCGCTCGCCCGCGAAAACCCGCCGCGCCGCCAGATCGACCGTCAATTCTCCCACGGTGAACTTAGGCTCATCCTTCCCTTCGCCAGCTCGCGCGGTGTGGCGGAAAGCGACCCGTACGCGCGCCAGCAATTCGCCCACGCCGAACGGCTTGGTCAAATAATCGTCAGCCCCCGCGTCGAGCGCCGCGACTTTGTCACGCTCCTGCCCGCGGGCCGAAAGCACGATCACCGGCGCGGAGAGCCACTCGCGCAGTTGACGCAGCACATCGAGCCCATCGATGTCGGGCAAACCCAAATCCAAAATCACCAGATCGGGCGGTTGCGATGCCGCCATCTGCAATCCCTGCTTGCCCGTCTCCGCCTCATCGAGGCGATACTCCTCGCCCGTTAGCGACACACGCAAGAACTTGCGAATGGGAGCTTCGTCTTCGATGACCAGGATGAGCGGAAGGGGCACGGAAGTAGACCGTAAACGGTAGACGGTAGACAGTAGACGGGGGGAAGGAGTCAGGCTTCAGGCAAGCTTTTGAAGGTCGCTCCAGAGTTTGGGCCAAAATACAACCTGCGACGTTCCGCGTCGATCGTTCGGTAAAAAGCGATCAGCGGATTAGGCACGGCAGGTGAGCTTTGCTCACTCGGAATCCGAACGCCGCGCGTTCTCGCTTGCTTCAAAAAGCGCCAACTCTTCGTGCAGCCGGGCGATCATTTTACGAATCCCCGCCTTGGTAAACCCTTTCGACCCGATTGGGTTCGTCTGCTGTAAACTTCTCAGCCGCTCTTCGAGGCTATTTATTTCTTCCTGCGCCTTTTGGTATTCGGTAGCATTTGCGATCATAATTCAACCTCCACAAGACCTTTCTGCCGACCGTCGGCCTCCCGGGTGCGGCTGAAGAACGCTACCCACGCGGCCCAGTCCGTTTCATCCTCTGCAGCAAAGAGTTCTTCAGGACGGCGCGTTAACAGCATTTCTTCAAGCTCCAGAGCGCCCTCGACCCCTTGTCCTACCTGACCTTCAAAGTCGGTAGGCAGCAGAACCACAGAATCGATGTCGTTCGGATCCTTCTTCGCAGTGACAAAGCTGCCGTCGACCAAAAAGCGCTTCCCACCTACCTGACGCGAAAGTTCCAGCCAACGACGAAGCCGGAGCGCCAATCTCCGGCGCCGGCGGGTTGATGCGCCAAAGCGAAAAAGAACCTCCGCCTCAGATGCCATGTACACGCCGGCTGGCAAATAACCGTCGTCACGAAATGCGGGAATAGCGGACTCGGGAGCTACCATAGTTGTTCGACTTACAAAGTACCGGCTTTCGTTGGCTATTGTAGCTTAGTCCTACCACCGCCTACTGGTAAACTAAAACACAACCTTGCTCCGCCGCCGGCGCGGTTCTCGGCCCAGATCCGCCCGCCGTGCGCGGTGACGATGGCTTTACAAATGGCCAGCCCCAGGCCGGCGCCGCGGCGGCCGTCGACCGCCGCCGCCTGGCCACGATAAAACTTTTCAAAGATCAAATCGATCTCGTCGCTCGGAACGCCCGGCCCGCGATCGGCCACCTCCAACACCACGTAACCGTCTTGCGGCCAGGCGCTGACGTCGATCGGCGAGCCCGCAGGCGTGTATTTTTGCACGTTTTCGAGCAAATTGGTGAGTACCTGCTCAATCAACATGCCGTCGAGCGGCACCAGCGGCAGTTCCTCAGCCACGTGCGTCTTGACCGGACGACCGGCCAACTGCTTGCTCAACCGACGCAGGGCGGAACCGACGATCTCCTCGATCACCTGCAGCTGCTTGTTCACCACCACGCTCCCTGATTCGATGCGCGTCATGTCCAGCAGGTTGTCGACCAGCCGGCTGAGACGATGCGAGTCGTCGAAGATGGTTTGATACAATTCGCGCCGCGTTTCCAAAGTGAGCGTACCCTCCGCCTCTAACAAGCTGCTGCTGGCGCCGGTGATGACGGCCAACGGCGTGCGCAAATCGTGCGAGACGGAGGCCAAGAGCGAGCTGCGCAGCCGCTCGGTTTCGGCCTGCAGCAACACCGCCTGCACCTGCGCCGCAAGCTGCTCGCGCTCGAGCGCCAACGCAATCTGACTGGCGAACGTTTCCAGCAATTGCCGCTGGTCGAAGCCCAACACGATCTCGGGATCGGCAGGGCGAATCGCCAAAACTCCCACCGAGCCTTGCGACCCTACCAACGGCAAATAAAGGGCCTGCGCGCTCGGCAGCGTGTTCGTGCCCAGGCCCGCCTGCTGCTGATGGCCGAAAACCCATTGTGCCACCGCGACCTCATTCTCGCGCAGGGCAAAATCAGCCTGCGAACCGCTGGCGAGTTGCAGCCGTTTCTCTTCGTCGGGCAAAAAAATCGCCACGTCGCCGGCGAAAAGGGCCGTGAGTTGTTGCACCGCCACGTTGGCTAGTTGGTGGGTGCCGACCTGTCCCGTGAGGCGCTGGCCCATGTGATAGAGGACCTCAGTTCGCCTGGCCCGCTGCCGCGAGATCTGGGCCTGCTCCCGAATGCGCGCGGTGAGCGTACTGATCAACAAGGCGATGCCGAGCATGACGAGAAACGTCACGAAATACTGCGTGTCGGTGACTGCAAACGTGAGTTGCGGCGGCACAAAGAAAAAGTCAAACACCAGCACGCTGGCGATCGATGCCAAAATGCCCGGCCCTCGGCCGTACCTCGCCGCGGCATAAACGACTCCCAGCAGAAAGATCATCACCAGGTTCGAGCTCCGCGGACCTTCCTGCAGCTTGATCTGGTCCATCGTTGCGCCGACAACGCCGCACACGCCGACCACCGCCAAGGCCCGTGCGTACTGCTGCCAGTCGACGCGATGATATTCGGGCGGGGGCGACTTGCCCTCGGGTTCTTCGACACCGTGAATGACGTGGATGTCGATCTCGCGGCTGTTGCGCAACAGGTCATCGACCAGGTTGCGGCGGAAAAACCGCCGCCAACTCGGGTTGCCTGACTTTCCCACGACAATCCGCGTCACATTCCGCACCCGCGCGTAGCTCAATAGCTCTTCGGCCGCGTTCGATCCGGCCAGCGTGACAATTTCGGCGCCGAGCTGCTCCGCCAGCCGTAAGTTCTGTGAAAGCCGTTGCCGCGCTTTGGCGTCAAGCACCTCGGGATCGGCCGGTTCGACATACGCGGCGATCCAATCGGCACGCAACGAAGTGGCCATGCGCTTGGCCGTGCGAATGACGCGCGGCGACAGCGGGCTGGGGCTGACGCACACGAGCAAATGTTCGACCGTGGGCCAGACCTGCGGCGACGTGCCGCCGAGCCGGGCGCGCTCGACGTCGGCATTGACGCGGTCGGCCATCTGCCGAAGCGACAGCTCGCGCAGGGCGATCAAATTCGGCTTGCGAAAGAAGTTCTGCAAGGCCCGCTCCGCCTGGGCCGGCACATAAACCTGCCCGTGGCGGAAGCGATCGAGAAGGTCTTCCGGCGGCAGATCGACCAGCTCGATTTCGTCGGCGCGTTCGAGTATGGCGTCGGGCACGGTTTCTTGCACCACGACGCCGGTGATCTGGGCGACCACATCATTCAGACTTTCCAGGTGCTGCACGTTCATCGTCGTATAAACGTCGATGCAGGCTGCGAGCAGCTCCTCGACGTCTTGCCAACGTTTGGCGTGCCGGCTGCCCGGTGCGTTGGTGTGTGCCAACTCGTCGACCACTACCAGCTCCGGATGTCGCTCGAGAGCCGCATCGAGGTCGAACTCCTTGAGCTTCACCCCGCGGTAATCGATTTCGCGCAAGGGAATAATGTCCATTCCCAACAGCAGCGAGGCCGTGTCGGAGCGGCCATGCGTTTCGACGACGCCGATCCACACGTCGCGCCCGCTGGAAACGTCGCGGCGGGCCGTTTCGAGCATGGTGTAGGTCTTGCCCACTCCCGCCGAGAAGCCGAAGAAGATTTTCAGCCTTCCCTTGCCCGCGCGCGCCTCGTCGGCCTGCACTTGGGCCAGCACGCTATCGGGATTGGGGCGTTGGTCGTCCATCTTTGGAGTGCGGCGATTCATCGCCGCTGTGGCTTGCGGCGGAGCCGCTTTTTTTCACACGCAATAGTAAACGTCTTCGTAAATTGGGGGCCTACTCGCGAGATCCTTTGGCTGACCGATCCGCGACGGCGATGGGGTCAACGCCGCAGCGCGGGCACTGATAGAATTTGTCGCCCGGCTTGTACATCCAGAGGCTGCCGAGCCCGATGTAGCCAGCCTTTGCGGTTTCTGGGCGAGCGCCTTTGTGAAGGCCGAGAATCGGCCCGTATTGCTCTATTTTCTGAGCGGCGTCGAGAATAGCACCGCAGAGCAGCGCCAAATCGCAGTTAGGGCAGGATTCAGGGATCTCAAACATGAATGACTTCGCCTACCACTTAACAAAAGAAGGTCGCTCCGCGACAAAGGAAAGCGGCGATAAATCGCCGCACTCCAAAGCGCTATTCCTTGAGTTTATCAAGCGCGAGGTTCAGCTTCAGCACGTTGACTCTTGGTTCGCCGAGCATGCCCAGCGTGCGGCCTTCCGTGTGCTCGACGATCAACTGTTCCACCTGTGATTTCTCAAGGTGGCGCGACCTGGCGACGCGGCCCGCCTGATATCGGGCAGCGGCGGGGCTGACGTGCGGGTCGAGGCCGCTGCCGGAAGAAGTGATCAGGTCCACGGGTATCTTGTCACCCGCGTCGGGATCGGCCTCTTTGAGCGCCTTAATGCGCGCACCGGCATTGGCGATCAACGCAGGGTTCAGCGGGCCGAGGTTCGAGCCGGAGGAACCGGTTAGCTTGTCCTTATTGAATGCCGTGTAGGGCACTGGCGAAGTGGCGGAGAGGCGGCCCCAGAAATACTCGGGCGCGTCGAATGGCTGGCCGATCAATTCCGAGCCGAGCGGCTGGCCACGGTCGTCGAGAATCAGACTTCCATTGGCCTGATGTGGGAACACCACTTGGGCGATCGCCGTGACGAGCAAAGGGTAAGCGACGCCCGTAACGAGCGTCATCACCAGCAGCATCAAAACAGCGGGGCGAAGTTGGTGAAACATGGAAGGGTTCAGGGTTCGGGGTTCAGGGTTCATGCATGTCGTTTAACCGCTGGCCCAACGGGCCGCGCGAGGCTGTTCCTCGCGCGGGCCGCACCCAAAGGGTACCCGCCTGCGGTTAAACGAAGTTTCCGCTTGCGCGTCACTGATACTCTTAAGTCTCTGTTCACACCAAATGCAACACTACCAACAGGACATCGATGGCCTTAATTCCGATGAAAGGCACGATCAGGCCGCCAAGGCCGTAAATGAGCAGGTTCTCTCGCAGTATCTGGGCGGCCCCGATGGGCCGGTAACGCACGCCCTTCAGCGCCAGCGGGATCAAGGAAATAATTATCAACGCGTTGAAAATGACTGCCGACATAATGCCGCTCTGCGGCGTCGCCAGGCGCATGACGTCGAGCGTTTTGAGTTGCGGATACGTGGTGGCGAACGCCGCAGGGATGATGGCGAAGTACTTAGCCACGTCGTTGGCGATGCTAAAGGTGGTCAGCGCGCCGCGCGTCATCAAAAGTTGCTTGCCGATATGGACGATCTCCAACAGCTTCGTCGGGTTGGAATCGAGATCGACCATGTTGCCGGCTTCTTTGGCCGCTTGCGTGCCGCTGTTCATGGCGACGGCCACGTCGGCCTGGGCCAACGCCGGGGCGTCGTTGGTGCCGTCGCCCGTCATGGCCACCAGCCGCCCGCCCTGCTGATATTCACGAATCAACTTCAACTTGGTTTCGGGCGTGGCCTCGGCCAGGAAATCGTCGACGCCGGCCTCGGCGGCGATGGCCGCCGCCGTCAGCGGATTGTCCCCGGTGATCATGATCGTCTTGATGCCGCCGCGGCGCATTTCGGCGAACCGCTCTTTGATGCCGCCCTTCACGATGTCTTTGAGCTGCACCACGCCGAGCACCCGTTTACCTTCGGCGACCACCAGCGGGGTACCCCCTTCTTTCGAGATGTTCTCGATCTTGGCGCGCATGGAATGCGGGAAATGTCCGCTTTGAGCTGCCACATAGCGCTCGATGGCATCGGCAGCGCCCTTGCGGATCTCGCGGTGGTCCATGTTCACGCCGCTCATGCGGGTCTGGGCCGAAAAGGGAACGAACGTCGCGCCCAAGGCGTGAATATCACGGCCCCGCAAAGCGAAATCGCGCTTGGCCAGCACCACGATGCTGCGGCCTTCGGGCGTCTCGTCGGCCAGCGACGCAAGCTGAGCGGCGTCGGCCAATTCCACCGGCGTTACCCCGTCGGCCGGAATGAACGCCGTCGCCTGCCGATTACCCAGCGTAATCGTGCCCGTCTTGTCGAGCAGCACTACGTCGACGTCGCCGGCGGCCTCCACGGCCCGACCTGACATTGCAATCACGTTCGCGCCGCTCAAGCGGTGCATGCCGGCGATGCCGATGGCCGACAACAGCGCTCCGATGGTCGTGGGGATCAAACATACCAACAGGGCCGCCAGCACGGTCACCGTGATTGGCGCGGCGCCCGCGGTGCCCGAGGCGGCGACGCTGTAAATCGAAAAGGGCAGCAGTGTGGCCGTGGCCAACAGAAAGATGATGGTCAAGCCGGCCAACAGAATGCTGAGCGCGATCTCATTGGGTGTGCGTTGCCGCTTGGCGCCTTCGACCATGGCGATCATGCGGTCCATAAAACTTTCGCCGGGCTGGGCCGTGACGCGCACGATCAGCCAGTCGGACAGCACCTTGGTGCCTCCGGTGACCGAGCTGCGGTCGCCGCCGCTCTCGCGAATGACGGGTGCGCTTTCACCGGTGACGGCGCTTTCGTTGACCGAGGCCACGCCTTCGATCACCTCGCCGTCGGCGGGAATCAGGTCACCCGCCTCAACCAGGAAGACGTCGTTGAGCTTCAGGTAGGAGGCGCCGATCGTCTCGTAGGGCGAACTTCGCTTCGGCGTCAGCAGCAGCTTGGCCAGGGTTTCGGTGCGCGAACGGCGCAAGGCGTCGGCCTGCGCCTTGCCACGGCCTTCGGCCAGCGCTTCGGCAAAGTTGGCAAACAGCACCGTAAGCCAGAGCCAAACCGATACAGCCAAAATGAAACCGGCCGGCGCTTCGCCCGCCGCCGTGATCAAGGCGTGCAGCCAGAGGACAAGCGTCACCACGCCGCCCACCCACACCGTGAACATCACGGGATTGCGCACTTGCACGCGCGGATCGAGCTTGCGAAACGACTCGACGATCGCTCGAACGGCGATGGCCGCGTCGAACATAGGAATGTCTCGCGGCGTCGTCAGGGTCTTCGAGTGCGCCGAGACATCGCCGCCCTGAGTCGACTGCGGGGTGTCCTGGGGTGGTTTCTGCGAATTTGCAACTGCCATACTTTTATCTTTCAGTCTCTTGCTGACGACGACCAGCTTTGCCGGAAAAGTAGGGTGGGACGAGTGAAGCGAGTCCCACCAAAGATCACTCTGGTGGGACTCGCTTCGCTCGTCCCACCCTACTTCTATCCCTCATCTTTCGTCTCTCATTCCCTGGCCATCACCAACTCTTCCGCAATCGGTCCCAAGGCCAATGCGGGGAAAAAGGTCAACGCCCCAACGATAATGACTACGGATATAAGCAGCACGACGAACAGCGGAGTGTGCGTGGGCATCGTTCCTACGCTCACGGGCACGTGCTTCTTCTTCGCCAGCGAACCGGCGATGGCCAAGGCGGGCACCATCACCCAGAACCGCGCGAACAGCATCGCCAGGCCGAGCGTGGTGTTATAAAACGGTGTGTTGGCGTTCAGGCCCGCAAAGGCGCTGCCGTTGTTGTTGCCGGCCGACGAATAGGCATACAACACTTCGCTGAAACCGTGCGTGCCGGGATTGAAAACTGTCTCTTTGCCCGCGGCCGAGCTGACGGCACAGGCCGTGCCGATCAACACCACAGCGCACGGCGCCAGGATGCCAATGGACGCCATCTTCATCTCGTAGGCTTCGATTTTCTTGCCCAGATATTCCGGTGTGCGGCCGACCATCAGGCCGGCGATGAACACGGCCACGATGGCAAACAGCAGCATACCGTACAGGCCCGAGCCGACCCCGCCGTAAATGACTTCGCCCAACTGCATGAGCCACATCGGCACCGCGCCGCCAAGCGGTGTGTAAGATTCGTGCATCGAGTTGACCGAGCCGTTGGAAGCAGCCGTGGTGGCCGTGGCCCAGAGCGCCGAGTTGACGATGCCGAAGCGGGTTTCCTTACTCTCCATGTTGCCGCCCGACTGATCGTTGCTGGCCGCCAGATCAGCCCCCAACCCAGCGAGTTGCGGCGTGCCGCGTTGTTCAAGCGTCACGCAGGGCACAAGCAGGGCGATGAAGATAATGGTCATCGCCGCGAGCAGCGCCCAGCCTTGCCGGGTATCTTTGACCATCACTCCGAACGTGTAGCACAACGCCGCCGAGATCACGAGAATCGAGAGCAGTTCGATCAGGTTGGAAAACGGCGTGGAGTTCTCGAACGGGTGCGACGAATTGACGTTGAAAAATCCGCCGCCGTTGGTGCCGAGCTGCTTGATGGCAATCTGCGACGCGGCGGGTCCCATCGGCAGTGTCTGTTCGGTCACGGCAACCTTCTCCGTCATAGGCTGGCCGTCGTCGCCCAAAAGCGGCCGGCCGTCGTCGCCCACCTTGGGTTGCTCGTAGCTGGTCGCCTGCAAAAGCGGCACGGTCTGATAGGCGCTGAAATTCTGCACGACGCCTTGCGACACGATCAAGAGCGCGACGAAGACCGACAACGGCAACAGGATGTAGTAGGTGGTGCGCGTCAGGTCGACCCAGAAGTTGCCGATCGTCTCCATCGACCGCCGCGCCAGGCCGCGAATCAGGGCGACCAACGCCGCCATGCCCATCGCTGCGGAAAGAAAGTTCTGCACAGCCAGTCCGAGCATCTGGGTCAGATAGCTCATCGTCACTTCGCCACCGTAGCCCTGCCAATTGGTGTTGGTCGAGAAGCTCACGGCCGTATTGAACGACGAATCAGCCGAGACCGGGCCGAGCCCCGCCGGGTTCAAGGGCAGTGAGGCTTGGAACCGCTGGAGACCGTACACGGCAAACAGGCTTGCCAGCCCGAACCAGAGTGCGGCAGCGGCATACACCGTCCAGCGCATTTCGGCCTGCGGATCGACCCCGCACAGGCAATACGTCAGCCGTTCCAGCGGGCGAAACAAGGGATCAAGCCACGTGCGTCGTCCCTCATAGACGGCCGCCATGTAGCTGCCCAGCGGCTTCGCCAGCAGCAGCAAGATGAGCATGTAGAGTGCGAGTTGAAACCAACCGTTGGCTGTCATTTCTTTAGTCCAAAGTCCAAGATCTAAAGCCCAAAGTCGTAAGTCAGTGGCCTAAAGTCGACTTTGGACTTTGGACCAAGGAGCTTGGACTTCTTTACGAAAACTTCTCAGGCCAGAGCAGGGCCACTGTCAGGTAAACAAGCAGGCCCAACGATACGAGGGCCGCCATGGTGTGAATCCAGCTCATTGCAAACCTCTTAGAGATGATCGAACAAATAGACCAAGCCTCCGGTGAGCCCAAAGAAGACCAGGGTCAGGAGAATGAAAAAAGTGTCCATGCTTGGTCGTCCTAAATCTCCAACTTCAAAACGCTGGTTGATGAATTAAACCAATTTCCGGCTCAAGCCAGGGTCAAATTCCCGCCTCTTCGCATTAAGAAACCATTAAGAGCGCTTCGCGAACCGGCGTTTGGTGTAGGCATTCCGCCTGCTCGCCGGTTCTCGAACAGTCAGTAGATGCTAGCGTCCGACGAGTCCTGTAGTCACGGATTCACGATCTGACGGCCGGTGGACCGCTAAGGCGCCGGGCGCGGAGACGGTAACGATGTGAGCGGATCTCGCCGTTGCCGCCGTCAACCACTGACGCTCCAGGTCGGCGAAGTCGCGGAAGCCATAGACCTCGATCAAGGCTGCGTCGCAGCCCTCTTTCTCGGCCAAGTGCAGAAACCGCACGAAGTCGGAGGGCGAACGACGCTTGACGAGCAACCCAACGAGCGAAACGCTTTGGCCGTAAAAGGTCGGAATCTGCGTTGCGCCAGGATAGCAATCCTCGCTTACCAACTGCGCTAGCCGGAAGACCCTGCCCTTGCCGCGCGCGACCTGCAGGTCGCGCAGGTGTAGTGATTGTTTCATGCGCGTATCGGCCAGCACCGCCATGCCCTCATCGGCCCAGACCGGCAACTGGCGACCGAGGAATTCGTCGGCCATGACCATGTGCGTCAGCTCGTGAGGCACAGCCGCGGCAAACCAGCCGGCCTGGTCGGCACGAACGTCGAGCCGTCGCAGAGTGATTTTGCCCTCTGCGATATCGACACGCGAGGAGCCGAGCGTGGCGAATTGGTCTTGCCCGACCACACGCGCGTAGTTGGCCACCGTGGCATGCACCACCACATCGCACTTGGGTGACCAGTCGGGCAGACGGCGTTCACCAAGCCAGGTGCGCGAGAGCGCGCTGCGCAGCCGCTCGAAATCGTGGCCGATCTCCCAGGCGTTCGGCAGTCGGCTGATACCGTAGATACGGAAATTCGCCGTCTCCACCACCGACCGCTGACTGCGGGCCGCCGCGCTGTGCCGCGAGCGACACTCGCCGGCAGCCATCGGCCGGGTGCAACCAGTCGCCGCTAAAAAGAGACTCGTGCCGAATAACAAGCTCCGAAAATTACGGATGTCCATCTCAGAAAGCTCCCATTTCTTCCGTGCCTATATTGCCAAAGAAGGACCGCTGTTCCTTCTTCGATGAATGCTAGACGGAAGCGGATTAAATGGGGGTCAAATCGGAGCGGCTGCGTGTTAAGAAAGGCTCAAGAAGGGGCCCGAACGACCCTGAATGCCGGGCCCTCAATTGGCGCCCGCTCGGTGACCCAGCGGTCGCCGCTACCGCCAGAGGGCTGTCCCGCAGATTGACCCACAGATCGCCGCGCTCGGGCGGAATCGAAACCACTGGGTGCGAGATCTGTCCACCGGGGCATCGCTGGCCGGCGGCGCGTCTGACGGGTGGTAAATCGAATTCGGCCAGCTTTGCCCCAGCCACCGATGCCGCAGCGTCCCATAATCGCGCACGGCTATTTAGCTTTGACAAAGCGCTAGGCCATGCTGCTGAGCTTGCGAAGTTGCGCTACGGCTTCCGCGACCGAGTTGACGGCAAAATCGACTTCATCGGCGGTGTTGAAGCGGCCCAGGCCGAAGCGCAGGCTGGAGCGCGTCAGGTCATCGTTCAGGCCAAGGGCCCGCAACACATGGCTGGGTTCCGGTTCCGCCGAGGTGCAGGCGCTGCCGGAGCTGACCGCGACGTCCTTCACGCTCATCATCAACGCCTCGCCGTCGACGTACGCAAAGCTGACGTTCAAGTTGCCCGGCAGCCGCCATTCAGGCCGGCCGAGCGCCGGCCCGTTTAAAGAAACGCCTTCCAAACGGTCCATCAGGCCCGAGTAGAGCCGGTCTCTCAATTCGCCCAAGCGTGGCCATTCGGCCGTCATTTCGGCCAGGCATAATTGTAGCGCCCTAGCGAAGCCGACGATGCCCGGCACGTTGAGGGTGCCACTGCGCAAATGGTGTTCCTGTCCGCCACCGTCGATTTGTGATTGCAATCGGACGGCAGGCGAGCGCCGCCGCACATAGAGAGCGCCTACTCCTTTCGGGCCATAAATCTTGTGGGCCGAAAAGCTCATCAGATCGACGTTTAACCGATCGACGTCGACCGGCATTTTTCCGACCGCTTGCGTGGCATCGCAGTGTACGAGCACACCGCGCTCGCCGCAGAGGGCCCCGATCTCAGCCACCGGCTGGAGCGTGCCAATCTCGTTATTGGCAAGCATGACCGACACCAGCAGCGTGTCGTCGCGCAGCACCCGGGCGACCTGTTCCGGCTCGACAAGCCCGGCATTCGGCTGGCCGGCTGGGGCCACCGGCAGTAGCGTGACCTCGAACCCGCGTCGCCCGAGCTTTTCGAGCGGATCGAGTACCGCCTTATGCTCCGTCGCGACGCTGACAAAGTGATTTCCGCGCCGCTTTATCCGCTCCGCCACGCCGCGCAGCGCCAGGTTGTTGCTCTCGGTCGCCCCGCTGGTGAATACGATCTCGCGCGGCTGTGCCCCGATGCCGGCGGCAATTGATTCTCGGGCGGCATCGACCGCCTCGCGCGCTTCCCAGCCAAAGGCATGACTCACGCTGCCTGCGTTGCCATACTTCTCGCTGAAATACGGCAGCATCGACTCCACCACGCGCGGGTCGACCTTTGTCGTCGCGTGATTGTCCATGTAAATCGGCATCGTTTTGAAACCTTGGGGCCGGTTGCCGTCTGCTGCCTTGCGTTAGAGTCATGTGCTGTATCCTTGTGGCGTTGGCTCCATCACTATTATATCGGACGCCGCGAACGGGCGTAATCTGCGGCGCGCCGCCATGTTTTGCGTGTCACGACCGCGCCAACTAGGCCACGTTAATGAATTCGTTGACCAGGCTTGGCCCCAGGGTCAGGGCGCAGCAAGAAGATTTCTTCCCCGCCCGAA
>DASSFG010000252.1:0-8078 GCA_035694685.1 Pirellulales bacterium | reverse complement strand
CAATTCGGAGACGACGGGAAAGCGTTCTGCAAGGACATCGAAAAGTCGGCCCCGAAAGCCCGCAAGTACGACAACTCCGATATGTTCGGCGGTCACTGCGGTGGAGTATGTTGTAAAAGCTTTCTTGCTTTGGCACATTTGCTTCACGGCGACAACACCACGGCAGACAAAATCAGGCTGGAAGCGGCGGCGTATGCAAAGGACCAAGACGACACGTCGCGTCTGATCGCTCGCGCATACACGCGGATGTATCGGATTTTCCAACATGATTTTGTGGTCGCGCTCGACAATGAACTGATCATTTCGGGCGAATACGCCGACGAGGGACCTCCTGCTGCGGGATACTGGGCGGCCAAGATCACGCGCGCAGTAACCATCGATGACGCCAGCGGTGATTGGCGCGTATTCGACAACCTGGTGCGCGCATGTGCCTATGTTGGTTGTTGCTGGGAGCGATGCCGAAATTCTACCTTGAACGAAAACGACAAGAACGACATTCAAGCGTTATGTCGCGCATTCGAGGTTCTCAATCGTGAATGGAACTCAAAGGAATGCTTGTCGCTCTGGGGTACCTACGAGGCAGTCGCGTGGGCACTCTTGCGGGAGGATGATCGCGCCAACGAACTGTTTAGGACTACGTCGGAAAAAGCTCTCGCACGCGAGGAGAAGTTTTATCTGCCCGAGCTGTACCGTCTCTGGTCCGAATGCCTGCAACGCCGCGGCGACACACGGGCCGAAGAAAAGCGGCAAGACGGATTGCAGTTCGCCGCCGGCATGCCGCTCTTTGAGAGATGGCTTAAGTCGCCTGGTTGAAAGTCGTTGGTTGCCAAGCCCCATGACAACGGCCACCACCCTCAATGTTGGCGACGGGGCCGAAGTCCCGTTGACTCTTCGCTCGGCTCCTCGCCCATCTTTTGCTCTACAAAACGGATGAAATGGCAGGCGCGCGGACTCGTCCAAAGCGTCCGCTCGTCATCGCTTTCAAACGCCGCGTCGTATTCATGAAGTTGGCCGTTGCGCGGCTGCAGGATGACCATCTGAAAGTCGCGGGTCACGAGATCCCGGAATTGCTCGGCCGTGAGCGAATCGACCTGGACGGGATCCCAGGGCGCGGACTGCGGCTCGCTGACCGCGTCCTGCGTGGCAGCACCAGAACATTCATCAAGCGGCATCGATCCGACGCCATAGGCCGGACCTGCACGCCGAAATGCCCCTTGTTTGATCGGCCGCGGGGTGAACATGCAGATGCTCGTCGGCTCCCAACCACGAGGGAGCGAATCGAATTGGATTTTGAGCTGCCCCGTTTTGGTTTGGCCTGTAACGGCGGTTCTGTCGCTTTTGCCGAGAACATCTTGCAAACATACTGTGCCCTGTAATTCTCCGACGGTCGGTGCAGCGTTGGAAGCAACAAGAATTCGTGCGAACACCGCGCGCCGTTGCGGCACGAGGAGAGCCCGCTTCTCACGTCTGATGCTTGATCGGTCGCCGGCTAATTTCAGTATCTCGTCGTGCCGCAGCGCCACGATCGGATTGGAGTAAATCGCACGTTCGACGCGACGCCGGTCATTAGCGTCCCGCATCGCGTCGACAGGGTAACGGCGTAGAGGATTGTCAGTCATGGCGGGTGATCTCGTTGCGGGTCGCTGTTACTAGCATGGGCATCGTGCAAGGTTCTGACAAGTCCAGGCTGGCCAATGGAGGCAAAGCGGGGGCAGTCGGCCGCCAACCGCGGCGCCCCAGGCGTGCCGGCTCTGAGCGGGAGAAAAAGCCATTTTCAATATGCAAAAAGAAACTTCGATGCCTTGTTAAAAGTGACAGGCCAGTGGGGCTACTGACATACCACCAACCACCAAAGCAAGGAACAACGCTATGCCATCACACGAACTGCAAGTGAAACGCGACCCCTGGGAACTCGATCCGAACTTTGATCGCTGCCAGGCGCTCGACGACGACGGAAACCACCTGGGCAGCGTCTGGTTCGAAAGCGTCAGCGCGGCGCGGGGCAAGCCGATGAACCGACGGCGCTGGTTTGCGAGCCTGCTCCTCTTGCCACTCTCGGCGCTCTTCCGACGGAAATAAACCCGTAGGTTCAACGCTCGGCACGCATCGAGCAAGCGAAAGGCACTGTCATGCGCAAAACCCTTCAAATTCTGGCAGCGGCCGATGAATATCGAGCGCGCCTGGCAGCGCTGCGGAAGCGATAGCAAATGGCTTTCGCCGGCGGGCAGACACGTCGAAAAGCGGGTGCAACGCGGCTGGCAGCGTCAACGGGTCGCGCTGCCGCGAAACGGAGGTGGGACGGCTGCACCACAAGGCGAAACGCAGGCGGGACGTCTGCACCACAAGGCGGCGTCATTGTTGCCGACAAGTTGCGGCGCTAGAATAAAGAGCGAAGAGATTTCCTGGCAAGCGTTAGCTGCGAGCGCGAAGGGTGTGTTACCCCCGCGCGGCGACGTGATGGATGAAGCCCATGCCCGCGGACAATTCGACCATGGTCGGCGACCAACCGCCTGTTTCCATCGCCGCCGCGTTTGAGACGCTGCCGCGGTTGTGCGCTAACATTGTCGGCGTGGTGGCGGTCGTGGCCGGCCTGTGGCTGGCGATCGAGTTGTTCAACGCCATCCGTCAAGCGTTGAGCGGGCCGGAGAACGTTCGGCCGCTCGTTGCGCAATGGGCTGAAATGCTTGGCGGCGAGAAGCTGACAATTAAAGTCGCCGACGAGCGCTATCCCTTGGCGTCGCTCTTCGCCACGGTCGTGCTGGGCGCCGGTTGCTGCGTGTTGACCTGGCTGGCAATGGGCGTCATGCTCACGGGCGCCAAAATCATTTCCATGACCAGCAGCGACCGCGAAGCCATCCGCCGCATCCTGCAACACGCCTTCGGCCCCGGCGGCCGCAAGCCATAGCGTATGTCTTTCAGCGCGGCGGTAAACTGCAATCAGAGGCACAGCCTTGCGTGCGCGAAAGGCGGCTTTGCGATGGTGCTCGCTTGATGCCAATTTTGTTCCGCCACGACGGGGCTTGTCCCCGTCGAGCACTGACTGACAGGCTAGAAATGTCGGCGCCGTACACCCCCGTTTCCGCGTCGCGTCCGCTGCCTCCGGCGGCGGACGCCACGCGGAAATCGGACGATAGCGGCTCGTTCTAGCCTCTCAGTCAGCGCTCCACCGGGACGAGCCCGGCGGTGGCGGAACGGAACAAACTGGTATCAGACTAAACGCTGTTTATCGCCCCACGGCGAGCCGTTTTGCGCAAGCCAAGCTCAGGCCTTTGGCAGGTGCAGCAAGGCAAAGTGCAAAAGCCAAACGATCAAACGACGCTGGCGCATGCGTCAGTCATTTTGACGCTGTCGGCTCTCGCTGTCCTGAAGGTTAACTTGCTCGTCTCGGACGGCCGGCAGCTCCTTGCTCAGCTTGACAATCGCCAACACCTTGCCACGGCGCGATGCTTCCGCCAGTGCATCGCTGTCCGGCGGAAGCGCAGTGCTGTTTAGGGTCTCGATGCGCGACGGCTCTTCCTCGTTCGTCTGTCTCGCCAAGTAGATGACAAGCATCACCATTTTGCCCGCCGCGGCTGCTTCCAGGTCGGCCTTCGTAACCGTAATGGGCAGTTCTGTTTCGCCGGGAAGGCCCAACTCCTTCGGCCACGGCAAGCTCGCCGTCAGCGTGCCATAAAGAGGTTCCGCGGTGGGCGTTACTGGTCCGCTCAGCTTGAAGCGCATATCGATGCCGGGTAAGCGCGCGAACTGCGCCGGTACGAGGACGGGCTGCTTGTCGAACGTTCCCGGCATCGATGACTCATGCGACAAGCTCAGTCCCTTCGGCCCATCCAGCACAAATCTGACGAAGCGATCGCCGAACGACGGACGCAATACCGGCGTCATTTGCGGTAGGTGCTGGCTGAGCGTGAGCGCAGCGATGACGACCCCTCGCCGAGATGCGTCGGCAACCAGTTCCGGACCGCCCTTCGTTCGAGTGCTGGTCAGAACTTCGAACTGGGGCTTACCGGCATGCTCGTCCTTGCTTTTCCCATGAGTCAGTACAAGCACCTTGACCACGTCGGTGCCCGAACTTGCCCGATCGAGATCCTCTTTGGTTAGCGGCAGGGAGGGGGAAGACTTACGAAGAACAGCAGCATCCTCATGTGATAATTCGCCTGTGTCGAGCCGCGCGTAGAGGGCCTTGGTAGCGTCGGCTTTGCTGGGGACAAGCTTTAAGCGCTGCATCGCGTTGCCAAACATCGCAAGTCGGTGGGGCACGGCCAGGGCCGGCTGTCCGAACTCTTCAGAGGGATGCTCGAACACAAGTTCCAAACCAGCCGGGCCCTGCAAGGTGATATAGGACGAAGTCGTAAGCGGTCCGGCGGGTTCCAGGTCGACGGGACCGTCATCGTTCCCATCCGTCATGAAGAGGAACGAGTCCGCGGAATTCGACGGATGGTCCTTTCCCTGCACCGCAAACGTACGCAACGCCGCGGCAAA
Organism: Pirellulales bacterium; assembly: GCA_035694685.1. Lineage (GTDB taxonomy): Bacteria > Planctomycetota > Planctomycetia > Pirellulales > JAICIG01 > DASSFG01. The sequence goes on along the minus strand of DASSFG010000252.1, from coordinate 3,599 downwards.
GTCCGACTTGGGGTCTAACCGCAACGCTTCGTCGGCGTCCTGAACTGCCTTGTCGAACTGCTTAAGACCAATCCAACAACGAGCACGGTGACAAAGGGCAAAGTCGTCGTTTGGCTTAAGCCGGAGCGCTTCGTTGAGATCGGCCAGCGCCTTCTCCCACTTTCTTTGCCCCAACCAAAGCTGTCCGCGTGAGGTGTAAGCGTCGGCCTGGTGCTCCTCAAATTGCAACAGTCGCTCAAAGTCGGCCAGTGCCACGTCAACTTTACCTAAGTGAGCTGCTACGTTGCCTCGCGACACCAAGGCGCCGGCATCGTCCGGGTCGATCCGCAAAACAGCGCTATAGGCTTCCAACGCCTCTTCATTCCTGTCGGCCCACGAGCAGGCCATGCCGATGTGATAGTAAGCAAGTTTGTTGTTTGGCTCGATCGTCAGAACCGCGTGACAGTCGTCGATTGCCTTTTGGTATTCGCCCTTGAGGGCGAAAGCAACCGCCCGATCGAGCAAGCAGTCGGTTTTCTTCGGCTCAGCCTGGATGCCGGCGGTCAGGTCTTCGATCGCCAGGTCATATTCGCGGCGCGACATGCGAATTCCGGCACGTTGGCGATAGGCCCCGCTCTCGTTGGGATTGATCTCGATGACGGCAGCCAAGTCTTCGAACGCCTTTGGCAGGTTGTCTTGCTGCGACCAAACCTCTGCCCGGTTGATCAGCGCTCCCACGTGCTGCGAATCGAGCCGCAGCGCCGCGTTGAAGTCAGACAGCGCCTCTTCCAGCGTCGTGGGGTCGGCGGGGGCGCCGTGGGCAGTCGGTTCGATGCGCAATTTGCCGCGCTGGGCGTAGGCTCCGATAGTCTGCGGTCGCAGGCGCAGGCCTTCCGTCAGATCGGAAATCGCGCTCGCACGATCACCCTTCCTGGACCAAACCTCAGCACGCGCAAAGTAAAGTTGTGCATCGTCGCTTTTGAGGGAAATGGCTTGCGTATAATCGAGCACTGACGCGTCAAAATCTCCTTTGAGGTGATGGACACGGGCTCGGTCAGCGAAGGTTTGGGGATCGAAGAGGCCCAAACCGATCGCCTTGTTAAAATCACCGAGCGCGGCGTCAAGCTCTCCGCGCGCGGCATGCGCCGCGCCGCGGGCAGCGAATCCATAGCCTGTGGCAGGGGCCAGGTGGACCGCTTGTTCCGCGTCGGCCAGCGCTTTGTCATAGTCACGCCGTCGCAGGTGGACCACCGCACGCACCGCGAAGCCCCGTGCGTTGTGCGGATCGAGCCGGACGGCGTCCGTCAAGTCGGCCATCGCCTTTTCGAGGTCTCCTTTGGTCGCCCAGCACCAGCCGCGTGCTCCCCGTACCCACGCATTATTTGGCATCAGCCGGATCACGGCGTCATAATCCCGAATGGCGGCGTCGTAGTCGCCGCCGACGCTGCGTGCGTAGCCCCGTGCCTCCAAGGCGACCGTATCGGCGGGATCAAGTTGCACGGCCGAGTCATAGTCGGCGAGTGCGTCGTCATGGCGTCCCTGCTCGGAAGCGATTTTGCCGCGCACGAGAATCGACCGCGCGTTCTTAGGGTCGAGTCGCAGCGATTCTCCCACGTCGGTCAGTGCCCGGCCCAGGTCGCCACGTTTCAACCATCCTCTGGCCCGGCCGAGATAAGCGAACACGCTTTCGCCTTCTGCGAGCTGCTTCGCGAAGTGCTCGGCCGCCCCATTGACGCCCACCACGTCAGCCGCATGCACCCACCCCTGCCTCACCTCGAGCCACCTTTGCTCCGAGCGGACAACGGTCAACAACACGCCGTGAAGCGAAAACTCGACCGGGGCCGACTGATCGTCAGGACGCTCGTACATCCGGACTTGCGGCGATTTGGCCATCACCTCTTGCCCGGCCCATTCGTCCACAGCGACGCCAGTCGCCTCGGGTTCGGCGGCGCGGGCCACAGAAAGTAAAACGAGACCGGTGCCAGCCAACAGACAGACGAGACGCTTGAACATCGCTTTGCCTCCTTGCGAGATGGGTTTGCGCACGTCAATCTACGTCGATCGTGAGAATTGTGACAAGACCGAGAACGGCTTTTTCTCGCCGTGGCCAGCTCACGATTTCTTCAGCAAACGCTGGCGATTGGGCGTTAAGCACGGCGGTTGGCGGCAAGTTTCCGGCGGCCAGCAATGCCGCTTGTCGCGCGGCCGGCGAAGGGTCGAAAGCGCTTGAGGGGCAGTTGTTCTTGGCAGGCCGCCCGGCCGGGCAGGAGTCAGGCTGGAAAGCCTGACCTACGGTGGCATCATGTGCCCTCAGCGATTGCTTTCGGCTGAATGGCCGCGGCGAATCTGGTCCGCCGCGCTGTTTGCTGCCCTCGCCCTGCTGATTGGTTCCAGCGCGACGGCCGCCCCGTTCGATCCCGACGATGATGAGCCAACTACCTGGTTCCGAATCGAATACGTCAACTTCTGGACTTCGCACGCGAGCCTGGCCGCGCCCCTCGTCACGACGGGCGATGCCGCCGGTCTCGGCCGGCTCGGGGCGGCGCAAACGCAATCGCTCCTGGGCCCTGGCAGTCTGCCAGCGCCGGTCTTTCCCGGGGCGAAGGTCACCCTGGGCGGCTGGTTGTACGACGATTTTTTGGGCGGGGAGTTGAACGTGTTCGGCACCGCGCTGCGGGCCAGCGGGTTCAGCGCGTCGAGCGGTACCGCGGGCCCGCTGCTGGCCGTACCTTTTGCCGACGTGACTTCGGGCACGCCCAAGGAAAGTTCACTGGTGGTCGCCCAGCCCGGGGTAAGCAGCGGGCGCGTGTGGGCCGACGACGCAATGGAGTTTTCCGGGCTCGACGCCGCGGCGCTCGTCAGCCTGGACGAACACATTATGAACCCGAACGTTTCACTGACCTTGCTTGGTGGCATCAAAGCTCTTTCGTTCCGCGAGCGGTTCAAGTTCTCCAGCGGCACCGACTTCCTCTCCGGAGCTTCCCTGCGCCACAACGATATGTTCCTTGCCAACGACAGCTTCGCCGGCGTCGATTTCGGCGTTCGCGGCGGCTTTCGTTTACGCCGCTGGACGATCGAAGCCACCGGCAGAACGGCCATCGGGGCATCGCTTTCGACGATGTACATCGGCGCTCAGGACGGGATGTCGCTGGCGTACACGCGCATTCAAACCGTGCCGGGCGAAGGCTGGTTTGCGCAGCCCACGAACATCGGCCGCTGGTATCGGCAGGCATTTTCGGTGGTGCCTTCGGCACAGCTCCGCGTGGGCTATGACCTCACCAGCCGGCTGCGCTTGACGGTCGGCTACGAAGCATTCTTCTGGATGCACATGCTGCGGGCGCCGAACCAAATCGACCGCAACATCAACCTCAACCGCGCCATCGGATTGGCGGCCGGCCCCGCGCTCCCCTCGCCATCACCGAACTATACCAATTTCTGGGCCCAAGGCTTCACCGCCGGTCTTCAGTTCAATTACTAATCGCCCCGCCAACGCACCGTGTCTCTATCATTCGTCATCCCCTCACCCCTTCTTTTCACTTTCCACTTTCCACTTTCCACTTTCCACTTTCCACTTTCCACTTTCCACTTTCCACTTTCCACTTTCCACTTTCCACTTTCCA
>DASSFG010000251.1:0-7135 GCA_035694685.1 Pirellulales bacterium | reverse complement strand
TAGTAGAGCTTCTGCAGGTCGCCTTCGCCCTTCGTGCTGCGCGCTTCGGCGATCTGCGCATTGATCAACTCGTCGTACTTGGGGCGGTCGACGTCGCGGAAGACACCGATCGGCTCGGGAAATTCGGGGTGCCGCATTCGGCTCAGCAGGTAGGCCAGAGTCGGCTCGGGGGCCCGCTCGTCGTGGAACAGCAGATCGTCTTCGCTGATGCCTTTACCGAGCGCGACGACTTCGGGGTTCATGCCGTTGAGACGGATGCCTTTGTCGCGGTTCTTGCCAAAGATGAGCGGCTTGCCATGCTCCAGTTCCAGCGTGGTGTCGAACTTCTGTTCGCGGTCGGTGGCGTAATCGAAGGCGCCGTCGTTGAAGACGTTGCAGTTCTGATAAACTTCAACGAAGGAGATGCCGCGGTGTTCGGCAGCCCGCTTGAGCACCATGCCCAGGTGCTTGATGTTGGTGTCGATCGAACGGGCCACGAAGCTGGCCTCGCAGCCGATGGCGATGCACAACGGCGCCAGAGGGTTGTCGATGGTGCCCATCGGCGTGCTCTTAGTCACCTTGCCGACAGGCGAGGTGGGGGAGTACTGACCCTTGGTCAAGCCGTAAATGCGGTTGTTGAAGAGAATGATGTTGATGTCGAGATTGCGGCGGATGCAGTGCATGAGATGATTGCCGCCGATGCTCAAGCCGTCGCCGTCGCCCGTGATGACCCACACCGAAAGATCGGGCCGGCACGACTTGAGCCCCGTGGCCACGGCGGGCGCCCGGCCATGAATCGAGTGCATGCCGTACGTGTTCATGTAATAAGGGAAGCGGCTGGAGCAACCGATGCCCGAAATGAACACCGTCTTTTCGCGTGGTACGCCTAACGAGGGGAGCACCTTTTTCATTTGGGCCAGGATGGAATAGTCGCCGCAGCCCGGACACCAACGCACGTCTTGGTCACTAGCGAAATCGTTGGCGGTCAGCACCGGTAACGCGGTATCAGTAGCCATGTGTGAAGTAGTACCTTCTCTCTGAGTAAAACTTGTTCCGAACGAAGGAAGGTAGACGGTAGGCGGTAGCCAGTAGACGGGGCTTGAATTCGTTCCCTGTCTACCGTTTACCGTCTACCGCCTACCGGTTTTAATTGTCTGCCAGCAGTTCCTGAATTTTGTCGACGACTTCGACCACGGTGAAGGGCTTGCCTTTTACCTTGTTCAAGCCGATGGCGTCGATGAGAAACTCGCCCCGTAACAACAATCGCAACTGGCCGCGATTGAGCTCCGGAACGAGCACGTTGTCGTAGCGGCCGAGGATCTCACCCAGGTTCCTCGGGAACGGATTGAGATAGCGCAAATGGCAGTGGGCCACTGAGCCGCCCGACTCCAGTACCTCGCGCACCGCCGTGGCGCACGCGCCATAGGTGCCGCCCCAACTCACCACCAGCAACCCGGCGTGCTCCGGACCCGTGACTTCCTGCAAAGGAATGTCGTTGGCCACGTTGGCGACCTTGCGGGCCCGTGTATTGATCATGTGCTGGTGATTGTCGGGCTCGTAGTTGACGTTGCCCGTGACGTCTTGCTTCTCCAAGCCGCCGATGCGGTGCATCAGCCCGGGCGTGCCGGGCAAGGCCCACGGCCGCGCCAGGCGCTCGTCGCGTTCGTAAGGATGAAAGACGTCGCCGTTATGGCTGGGGCCGGGATGCTTGACCTCGATTGGCGGCATCTTGCTCACGTCGGGAATTCTCCACGGCTCCGAACCATTGGCGATGTAGCCGTCGGTGAGCACCATCACCGGCGTCATGAACCGAACGGCGATGCGCCAGGCTTCCTGAACGACGTCGAAACAATCGGCTGGACTGCGGGCCGCGACGACCGGCATCGGGCATTCGCCGTTGCGGCCGTACATCGCCTGCAACAGGTCGGCTTGCTCGGTCTTCGTAGGGAGCCCGGTGCTGGGACCGCCGCGCTGCACGTTGATCACGAGCAGCGGCAATTCCGTCATCACGGCCAGGCCCATCGCCTCTTGCTTGAGCGCGATGCCTGGCCCGCTGGAGGTGGTGATGGCCATCGCCCCACCGAAGGCGGCGCCGATGGTGGCGGTAATGGCGGCAATTTCGTCTTCGGCCTGAAACGTGCGCACGCCGAAGTTTTTGTGCCGCGAGAGCTCGTGCAGGATATCGCTGGCGGGCGTGATCGGATAGCTACCCAGGAACAGTTCGCAATTGCTCCGCTTGGCCGCGGTCATCACGCCATAAGCCGTGGCTTCGTTGCCCGTCAGATTGCGATAGGTACCGGGTGGCAACTCGGCACGATTCACCCGATATTGCGCGGCAAAGGCCTCGGTCGTTTCGCCGTAGTTGTAACCGGCCATCAGGGCCTTGCGGTTGGCGTCGGCGACCGCCGGTGACTTCTTGGCAAACTTGGCGTCGATGTAGCGCAAGGTGGGGTCGAGCGAGCGATCGTAGAGCCAGAAGACCAGCCCCATCGCAAAAAAGTTGCGGCAGCGATCGCTTTCTTTCTGGCCCAAGCCGCAACCTTCGACCGCCAACCGCGTGAGCTTGGTCATGTCGACCTGGAACAGGCGGTATTCCGACAAGCTGCCGTCGTCCATGGGGTTGGTCTGATAGCCCGCCTGCTTCATTCCTTTGTCGTCGAAGGCATCGCGATTGACGATCAGGATGCCGCCCGGGACAAGGTCAGAGAGATTCGTGGCCAAGGCCGCTGGGTTCATGGCTACCAGGGCTTCGACCTGATCGCCCGGGGTGTAGATGTCTTTGCTGGCGAAGTGTATTTGAAAGCCGCTCACGCCCGCTTTGGTGCCGCGCGGCGCCCGGATTTCAGCGGGAAAGTCGGGAAACGTGGCAACGTCGTTGCCGGCCAACGCAGAAGTATTGGTCAACTGGGTACCGGCCAACTGCATGCCGTCGCCCGAATCGCCGCAGAAGCGGACCGTGGCCGATTCAAGCTCCACGACGGGCTTGGGGCCACTAGTGATGGTAGCCATATCTGATTGCTGTTCCTTTTGAGAAATCATGAAGCTAACGATTCAATGCGGCCAAGCACGGCCACGTGGCAAAAGTGAATTGGGCAGTGAATTGTGCGGTGAGCCGGGCAGTGACTTGGGCTGGGAATTGGGCTGGGAGGCGAGACAAACGCGAGCGGCATCGCGAAGCAACGCCGCACTCATGAGCAGCTTGTGGGTGGGAACATCTATTTTGATTGTAGCGGGCCACGGCAATCGTCAACCCGCGTGCCGAAGGCAAATGGTGGAATTCGGTTGGCTGCTGGCGACGGCTGGCGTTCACGGCCCTTCACGATGCTGCGTCACCGTGTTCGACATCGGCGGCTGGTTGTAAATGGTCTTGGGAAAATGCTCTGCCAGATAGTGTACGATGCCCGACACTTGCACGACGCCGACGGGTTTGCGTTGGCGATCAACGATCGGCAACCGGCGGTAACCGCCGGCCGACATTTTCTCGACCGCGTCGGCAACGGTGGCCTCGGCAGCGAGCGTGACGGGATTGCGAATCATCACCGTTTCGATTGCGGCGTCGAGATTGCCGCCTTCGTTCCCCAGGCAGCGGGCCATGAGGCGAAGGGCATCGCGCTCGGTGAAAATACCGACCAACACGCCGTCGCGGCAGATGACAACGCTACCGCGGCCTTCGCCTTTGAGGCATTCAAATACCTCGCGAATGGGGGTTTCGGGCGCAACGCTGAGTGGCTCCAGCGGCGACGCCAATTCGACCGACTCGGTCGTCAAATTGAGTTCGAGATCCACGGCACGTGTCCCACACAGGCGACGGCGCGGCCGTCCGTTGCCTGGCCAATCCACCCGGATAAATCTATCTGTCCCTCAGAATCTACCACGTTTCGTGGCCGATTTGAACCGCAAACGCCTGAATTTTCCGAGAGACTCGGAAAATGGGGGCACTCAGAGCGGCGTTGCCACCAATCTGGGTGGATCTCACGCTAAAACTCAGTCCTTGCGCCAAGTCGGTAGTAGTTCCTCATCGAACGCTTTGTCGGCTTGCGGTGCCGGAACCACTTCCAGCTCGTCAGCATGTGGCGTGTCCTCCGGCAGCCCATCCTCGTTCGCCTTGATTGTTTGTAACGGCAAATGGCCAGTGGGAGGTGGGCCGAGGGCGAGCCGCTCGTTGGCCCAGGCGACCCAGTCGGGACGGTCGTCGTACAATCGCAGGTCTGCCAGCAACTGTTGAATGGCGGGGTCGCAGTCGCCGCGGCGGACGCGTGCCCGAGCGAGGTTGCCGATGATGACCGGGTTCTTGTCGTTCATCTGATAGGCCGACGTGTAAACGTCGACCGCCTCGTCGAGTTTGCCGACAGCCTCGTACACCAGTCCGATGTTGTTCTGGCACTCGACGCGGTGCGGCATCAGCTTGGCGGCATACTCAAACTCCCACGCGGCCAGGTAGTATTTGCCCTGAGAGAAATAAATCTTTCCCAGATTGTTATGGGCCGGCCCGTAGGTCACGTCGGCGATCAATGCCTGTTGCAGCGCTTGTTCGGCCTTATCCATCTTGCCCTTTTCCAACAGCGTAATGGCCCGTTGGTTCTCGGTTTTCGCCAATTCGCTGTCATGGTGCGGGTCGGCTTGAATGGTCCGGTAATCCAGGTGCGCGCGGGATCGCCATTGAGCGCAGCCAGGCAATGCCAGCGCCGCCGACAGGAAGAACGTCGCACCGAGACGAGCCGGCATGGAATTGGCCCCTTTGGGCGTGTCGTCGGGTTCAGGATGGGGAGGTCTTTTTCGGTGCAAAGATCAAGCTCGTCAAGACCACTTGCACGTTCCAGGTCTCGATCGTTGTGTCTGACTGGGTTTTGACCGGCGTGGTCAGTTGCAAGGATTTCGTTTGCAGGCCGGCCCCGCTCGATTCGAGCTTGTAAAGCAGGTGTACGAGCTGCTTGATCGACACCGCACGTAGCTCCAGGCTCGTCGGCTGTTCCTTGAAATCCGTACCGTTGAGCCGCCGCGCCGGTTGAGGATCGATTCTGACGAGGCAGCTTGCCGGAAGCTGCGCAAATTTGAGCGCCTCCTCCAGGCGGCTGGAAACTTCGCTTGCCGAATGGGCATGAAGGGTAACCTTGGAGGGTTGTAGCCGTAGCTTCTTGATGTCGGCGGCGACGGACTTGCACTCCTCTAAGTTCTCGCAAGCAGCGCTCGCCGCCGCCTGCTTGGCGTGAAATTCCAAATAGGCAATCATGTTGCCGACCAGCAAGGCGGCGCCTGCCCCGACCGTCAACCAGTTTCGTTTGCGTGGCGGTACGTTCATCGGTGAGTTCTCCCCGCAGAAGGAGTCGATGCGACGGCGGCCGCCGACCAATGCACGCCTATGGTTTGATCGGGGCGTTGTTGCGATCGCGGCGGTTCAACGTCAAAACCTTGTTGACGTAGGCAAGCTGCCAGTTTGTCGGCGCCGGCGTGCGAGAGGGTTTCGCCGTCCAGATTAAGTTTTCCGCCGTCGAAGCGTATATCGGAGATGCGGCACGGCACGTCCGGCGGCAGGGCCGCCAAGAATCGCCGCATGAATTCCAACGCCGAAGCCGCGGTTTGCGGGCTTGACGGAACATCGCCCGTGGCCACGGCCAGTTTATTCAGTTCACTGCGCAACCGCGACGTGATGCCAGACGGCGCCGCCTGCCCAGGCAAAGCGTCGTGAAACACAGCTTCTTGTTCTCGATAATAGCTTTCTGCCAAAGCGCTGTACCGATGAGCGCGAGCAAGCAAGGCCACCATCGATGCCACAAGCAGCAGCGCCGCGGCGGACATGGCAATGCGTAACGTCCCGCGGATGAGACGGTACGGGTCGCTGGGCGCCAGCGGCCCGGTGCGTAAATCGGCGAGCGGAAGTGTTCGGCCCTCGGCTATTTCGCCGACGGCCGCGGCCGCCGCCTCGGCAAAATGGCACCTTTGCTGCGACGCAATTCCAGCTCCCGGAATTTGTTCAATCCGCTTGAGCAATTCACTGGCAAGTTCGATTGCCACGATGTTCAACGGTTCCCGCTGCAAGAGGGCCAGCAGCCCTAAATTGTGCGTTATGGCCGCGGCGCTGGCGGGCATATGCAGCCAGCGACAAACATTGCCATCGACAGCCGAAAAACATTCGATCCGGTCGTCGACCTGCCAAAGAACAACACAGGGCGACTTTCCAACATCCGCCGCAAGGAAGGTTTGCACCGCCAGCAGTGCTGCCGGGCAAACTGTTTGAACGGCGACGCCCTCCTTCTCAAGCGCATCGACGAACGGCTGCAGGCGGGCGGTCACTGCCGCGATGAATAATGAAGCACCTGACTTCCCGACCGGCGCGACCGTGACGTCCTCCGCGGCCAGAGGCAGCAGCGGTTCAATGGCGTAGGCAAGTGCCTGGTGTCCCTGTCCGCACGCCTCGGAATCGGCAGGCAGCGCAACGGGGAGGCATGCGTTTGACGCAATTGCGAGAACCACCACAGCGTCGGTCGTGCCGTTCTCGGTCAGGAGCCGCGCAATTTCACCAGCCCATTCAATCGGCGTTTCGGTTGTGGCGACAACATCCGCTAGCCGGATGTCGCGGCGCTCCATGTCGTTCGCGACGTTCCCGGCGTTCTCGTCATTCGCGGCGTTCTCATCATTCCTGCCGTTCGGGCCGGTCTCCCGACCGTGCCCGCACTCCAGCCATGCGACCTGTGTTCGCTCGCCGAGGAAGATCGTCACGCCCGCCGGTTTGCTCATCCTTCGTCTGCCCCTTTCAACCGCAGCGTCAGGAGTTGCCCTTGGTACCGGACAACGACCTGGCTACGGTCAATTTCAACCACTTCAGCCGTTACGGGCGGGACGCCTACGGTATCACCGACGGCCTTCAGCTCGATGTTGGCCGGCGGTACGGAAAACATCGCGCGGGAAAAACCATCGTCCTCAATCATCGTGCCAACCAGCACGGCGGCCAGCGGGGATGCCTTCTGCTGGCCGGCTTGTAGTGCCGCCTTGGCGGCGGCTTCGCGAGCGTCGTCCTCGCGCAAAGGCTTTTGCAGACGTTTCTCGAAAAGAGTAGCAAACAATGCGAGACGTGATCCCGCTGAGGAAGAATCCTTGAGCTCCTGCGTCGTGCGCGGCGACTTTTTCGGTTGGCCTTGGGAAATTGCGACTGCCAATG
>DASSFG010000250.1:0-3506 GCA_035694685.1 Pirellulales bacterium | reverse complement strand
CGCAGTTTCGTAAAACATCGTCGTCGTTCCGCGGCTACTCGGCCTCCGAGATGCGCAGCCAACTTGCCGGCGAGCTCGGTAAAGAGTTCGAGATCAGCGGCACCGGCCACTACCTGGTGGCCCACGCTCCCGGCCAGCGCGACTACTGGAGTAAGCGGTTTGAAGACCTCTATCGCTCGTTCACGCACTATTTCCATGTGCGCGGCTTCTCGTTGAAAGAACCGGAGTTTCCGTTGGTGGCGATTGTGTTTCGCAACCAGGCCGATTTTCAGCGCTACGCCCAGCGCGATGGAGCCAACATCGGCTCCAACGTGCTCGGCTACTATTCACCTACCAGCAACCGCATTAGCCTGTTCGACCAAGGAGGCGGCCGGGCAGACAAACGCGATTGGTCGGAGAACGCGGCCACCATCATTCACGAGGCCACGCACCAGACCGCGTTCAACACCGGCCTGCACAGCCGCTTTGGCGAAATGCCGCGCTGGTTGGTCGAGGGGCTCGGCACGATGTTCGAGGCGCCGGGCGTGTGGGACTCGACCCATCACCACAATCGAGTCGATCGCTAAAATCGTGGCCGATTGGAGCAATTTCGGCGGCTGCTGCCCGGCCGGCCCACAGAATCGTTGGCCGAGTTTCTCACCTCCGACCAGTTGTTTCACACCGACGTCGACCGGGCCTATGCCGAGGCTTGGGCCTTGTCGTTTTATCTTGTCGAGACCCGGCCCAAGAAATACGCCGAGCTATTGGCGCGCACCGCGCGGCGGCCCGCCTTTGAGCGTTACGATGCGCGGCAGCGGCTCGCCGATTTCACGCACATCTTCGGCAGCGATTTACGGCTGCTGGAGGTGCAATTCTTGAAGTTTATGGCGGAACAGCGCTAGCTACCAGACCATTTCGAGCAGCGTTTCCATCACTACCGTCTGGACGGCAAGCAGTGCGAGGGCCCACCACATCAGCCGGGAACCTGTTTGCCCTTTGCGCTCCCGGTCGAGCCAAGCCGCCGCGGCAATAGCCAAAAAGGGCACCATAAAAATCCAAATCCGCTCGGTCTCCAATGTGTAAAGCGGCGCCAGATCGACCAGCAGCAGCGAAGCGAAAAAGCTGACCGTCAGCGCGCGGCTCGGGGTGGCCACGCGGCCGATCAACTCGCGGCTCGCCTGGCCCACCGAGAGCACCGTGAGCGGCAGGCCGGAGCCGAAGCTAAAGGCCACCAGGTTGGTCACGGCGAAGTACACGCTTTGGCGCAGCGAGCTGTGCCCGCGGCCTTTCATCACGCCCGCCTGGCCTTCAAATGCGGCATTCAGTACCTGCCAGGGATCGTATCCCGACCAGACATACAATTGTGCATAAAAAACCGCGGCGGCCAATAGCGCCGCCGCGAGCGTCAAAACGTTGTTCCGCAATTGACCTCGGTCGAGGGTGGCGGTAAGGAACAGAGAGACGAGTGCCCAGAGCGCGATGAACGATGTGGAAAACGTCATCAGCGCCGCCAATGCGGTCGTCAGCCCGGCGGCCACGCCGTAAAGAACCGGTCGCCGCGAGCGGCCCATCCAAGCCAGCGCGAAGCTCCAGACAATCGGCACCATGAAGACGGCGTCCATGCAGGTGGCCGAGTAGCAAACGACGTTCGGTGCTAACATGAACAGCAATGTGGCTAGCCGCGCGGCCGGTTCGTCGAGCGCCTCGCGCGCCAAGCAATAGACGGCTGGTATCGCCAAGCTGCTGATAAAAATGGTCGCGAGCGAGGCAGCCACCGGCCCGGGAGCAAGCAATCGTGCCACCAACCACAGCAGCAACGGGCCTCCTGGAGGATGGTGGCGGCAGTGCAGCGGCAGTTCAGGCATCAACCGCGCGTAATCGGCCAGGAATTGGCGAGGCGTTTCGATGCGCGGCACCGCGTCGATGTAGTCGCTTGCGTGGTGAGTGATGTAGGGTTCCCAAAGTTTTTTCAGGCCACCATCGATCATGGCCACCGCGCAGGCGACGACCACATGCCACGCCATGAGCGTCACGATAAACCGCGGGCGGCTCAACCGCTCGCGGCCAATGCGCCGAAACCAGATCATTAGTGCAGCGAGCACGATGGGTGCGACCAGCAAGCCCGTCTTCCAGTGCGGATGCCAATAAACATAGAGTGGCACGATGCGATAGACTTTCATGCCCGGCCGCACCGCGCCGAGCACGAGCCCGGCGTCGAGCATGAGCCGTCGCAAGTAAAAATGGTAGATCGCGAACAGGCCGACGAGCGCCAGGCACACAAGCGCCAGCCAAGCGCCTCGCCGTAATTCATCTTTTGCGGCCGTTACAAACTGCCGCACGTGTGCCGCTCGGTCGCCTGGCAACGAGTCCATTTACGCTGGCCAATCCGTGGTTATCGCGTGACTCTTAGTACGGCTTCTTGCTGATTTCGTCGGTTGCGATGAACTCGGCAACCATTTGCCGATCGACGTCGGCCGATGCCTCGGCGGCCAGCATCGTTGAGTTGACGATTCTAGGCAGCAAAGTGTCGGGCGTGACGATGATCGCCTGGTGCATCACTCCCAGCGTGTTCGTTCGCGCCTCAGTGAACGGTAGCGAGCTGTTGTTAATGAGCAAGATTCGGGAACGGCCATCTTCTGCTGGCGGTAATTCAGTGGCGTAGGGGCGCAATAACTCTTCGCCTTCCTGGTACATTGGGTTGAAATCTCGCAGGAAGTCTTTGGGCGTGATACCCATTTGGAAAGCCGTCTGACTGTAGTCGGCGAGTAGGACGCGACTGCGAACCTTGGACGGCTCATAGCCCAATATCAACATCGACTGATCGGGCGCACCATCGAGGTGGAATTTCGTCGTAACTTGCTGATCGAACCGCCCCAGTGATTTATAGACAAACGGTTTCCCACCGCGGCCGATGCTAAGCTCGCTCAACCGCTCCTTCAAACCGATCATCGCGGAACGCAAGGCATGAGAATCGACGCCGGCAGGCATCGCAATCGAGCAAAAGCCCGGGGAGGTGAAATCGACCCGCCACACCAGATCGTAAACTCTCTCGGCGTGCCGGAGCAGGCCTCGTTGGTCCGAAGCCTTCAGGCAGTGCTCGTTCGGTTTGTTGTGGTCCATCACCGATATTGCCCATGACCCCGAGGCAGCGTCACGCAGTATTTAGAATCTCCTGCCAACTCGCCGCTTTCACTGCCCGGCGAATCATCCGGCCCAGCCGCTCAAGATCGGTGACACTGGCGAGTTCGACGCGCACCGATTCGTCGGGTAACCCAAGCCGCTCTTCCCCAACCACTAGAATGGCGTCTCGGGTCGCCTTCTCGCGCCCCTCGTCCACGATCATCAGATAGGTGTCTGATTCTTGCATAATGCGGACTCCTCGAAAAGCCGTCACACCTGAAACACCCCCAGCTTAAATGCCTCCTGCTCGGCGTGACGCGTGGCGATCTCTAAGGCGAAGATTAATTCTTCCCGCGTTCGGGCAGGATCGATGATCCGATCGACCCAGCCGCGGGCCGCGGCATGGC
>DASSFG010000249.1:0-3475 GCA_035694685.1 Pirellulales bacterium | reverse complement strand
GGCAGTTTTTAACGGTGCTGGGCAACGACGTCCTCAAACCTTGGGCCGAAGCCAAACAGCGTCTGACCAAGCTCGGATCGCGCCGTTTGGGCGGGCACCCAGGCGAGCTGGCACTTGCGCTCAAAGCCATGGAGCTCCGCGAGCAGGGCTGGAATCTCGTCGGCGATTCGATTGCCGCAGGGAGCAAAGAGGGGCTCGCCATTGCCACTGGCAAATTTGCCGAGGCCGATCAAATCGACGACGACCTCAGCGTCACCTTCAATGAGGATGAGGAACCAAAGCCGTAGCATTGTTACCGCAATCCCGATCTGCGCAGAATCCACGTCATCAACACTGGCGGTGGCTGGGGCAAAGCCGCGTTCTAACACGCAACCCTGCGCAATCCGCTCCGTCGCGGCGATGCCCCGGTAGCGCGCCCACCGGGGCATCGCTGGCCGGCAGCGTGTTTTGGCAGGAGCGATGTCGCGCCGGCCAGCTTCTGCCCCAGCCACCGCATCGACCCATCACAGCACCGCTGACAGAGCACAATTGCAGATAGCAAAAGCTAATTTTCGTCCGTTGCTCAAGGCTCACGGCGCAACCGGAGCCAATCGGTGTGGAAGACGCCGGGCTTGTCGGTGCGTTCGTAAGTGTGGGCGCCAAAGTAATCACGCTGCGCCTGCAAGAGATTGGCCGGCAGACGGGCAGTGCGATAACCGTCGTAGTAGGTCAGCGCGGTCGAAAAGGCGGGCGCGGCAATGCCCAGCTCAAAGGCGGTGCTCACCACGTGACGCCAGGCCGATTGCGCTTGTTCGATCGCCTTGCTGAAATAGGGCGCGAGCAACAGGTTTTCCAGCTTCGGGTCGGCGTCGAAAGCATCTTTGATGCGCTCCAGAAAGCGCGCGCGAATGATACAGCCGCCCCGCCACAAGAGCGCGATGCTGCCATATTCGAGCGGCCAGTCGTGCTCCGCCGCCGCCGATTGCAATTGCACGAAGCCCTGGGCATAACTCGATATCTTCGACGCGTACAGCGCGTGCCGCACTTCCTCGATAAACGCCTTCTTCTCGCCCTGAAACCTGACGGTCGGACCGCTGAGCGCCTTGCTGGCCCGTACTCGGGCGTCTTTCAAGGCCGACAGACTGCGGGCATAAACGGCTTCGGTCACCAGCGTGCTGGGCACGCCCAGATCGAGAGCGAGCTGACTCATCCACTTGCCGGTGCCCTTGGCGCCAGCCTTGTCGAGAATCTTGTCGACCAGGTAGCCCTCGCCCTCGGGGTCTTTGACACTGAAAATGTCGCGCGTGATCTCAATCAGGTAGCTATCGAGCTCGCCGCGGTTCCACTCGGCAAACACGTCGTACAGTTCGTCGTTCGAGAGGCCTAACGTCTGCTCGAGCAGAAAGTACGCCTCACAAATCAACTGCATGTCGCCGTACTCGATGCCGTTGTGTACCATCTTTACGTAATGACCCGCTCCGCGCGGCCCCACCCATTCACAACAAGGTATGTCGAGTTTTGGGCCAACCTTGGCCGCAATGGCCTGAAAGATCGGCTTGACCAGCGGCCAGGCTGCGGGGCTGCCACCGGGCATCAAGCTCGGCCCTTTCAGCGCGCCCTCTTCACCCCCCGACACACCCGTGCCGATGAACAGCAGACCCTTCGACTCAATGTACTTGGTGCGCCGCTCGGTGTCGGCGAAGTGGGTATTACCGCCGTCGATGAGCACGTCGCCGGGCGACAAGAGCGGCAACAACTGTTCAATTACCGCGTCGACCGCCGGTCCGGCCTTGATCATCAGCATGACCTTGCGCGGCTTGCTCAGAGAGGCCACGAGATCTTCCACGCTGTGGCAGCCGACGAACTTCTTGCCTTGAGCGCGGCCCTTGATGAAGTCATCGACTACGCTCGTAGTGCGGTTAAAAACCGCCACGCGGTAGCCGCGGCTCTCCATGTTGAGTGCCAGGTTCTCGCCCATGACGGCGAGGCCAATCAGTCCAATGTCGCAAAGTTCAGCCATGATGAAGCGCGTGTG
Organism: Pirellulales bacterium; assembly: GCA_035694685.1. GTDB lineage: Bacteria > Planctomycetota > Planctomycetia > Pirellulales > JAICIG01 > DASSFG01. The sequence continues at coordinate 1,461 of DASSFG010000249.1, read as the reverse complement.
GAGGTATCGAGCGTGAAACGATTCACAGCAGTATAGCGAGGCTGCGGCCGAACGCCACGGGCGTCGAAACCGCGTGACTAGTAGCAACTAAATAGCCATACACGATTACCGGGCGCAACGGCATCGGTGGCTGGGGCAAAGCTGGCCGCGTTCGACCCAACACTCGTCAGCCGCCCTGCCGGCCAGCGATGCCCCGGTGGCCGCGTTTCCGGGGCATCGCCGCGGCAACGCCTTTCGCTAAAATCATGTCCGCGTCGCGGCTCTGTCCCAGCCACCGTTGCCGCTCGACCTGCTCAATGTCCGGTAATCGCGCAGCACGGCTATTTAGGTTTCTCAAGACCCTGCGATCCGCTCGCGAACTCGGGCATAAAGACGGTCGGCGGCATCGATGAGAAAGCCGCAGTCGCCGCCAATTTGCACCCAATGCACGCCTTGCCGGGCGGCACGCAGCGCGTGTTCCACGTCGGGCGCCATGCCAATGCCCACGTAACGGCCCGCCGCGCGCGACCGCGACGCTATCGACGCCACCGCCTCGACCACGCGCGGATGGTCCAACTGACCCATCAACCCCAGCGAGCCCGAAAGATCGTTGGGGCCAATCACGATCGAATCGTAGCCGGGCACGTCGAGAATGGAGTCGAGCTCGCCGTAGGCCTCGGCCGTTTCTATCTGAATGGCGACAAACACGCGGCGGTTCGACTCGGCCAGGTATTGGTCGAGTGGCTCGCGGCCGTAGTTGCCGCTGCGGCGCGGACCAAAACCGCGCGTTCCCTGTGGGGGATAGCGGCAAGCGGAAGCGATGCTGCGCACCTCCGCCACGGAACGCACCTGCGGCACGATGATGCCCTCGGCGCCCACGTCGAGCACGCGCTTGATCCAGGCCACGTCGGAGCAGGGCACTCGCACCAGCGCCGGGGCGCCGCCCGCGCGAGCTGCAATCAGGTGCGCCGACAACGATTCGAGGCTCGTCGGGTTATGCTCCAAGTCGAGCCAGAAAAAATCGACGCTGGGGGCCAACGCCTCCGTCACCACGGGGTCGCTTAAAGTGATCGAAGGCCCCAGACAGACTTTGCCTGAATCGAGCCGCTGGCGGAACAGATCGAGGTGGTTCATAGGGAGTGACATGGCGAGTATCCAGTGCAAGTGCAGACAGCGACCACACAGCATATCCGCCGGCGGTAGCGGCTGGCAACCGCCTGGCTTATGGTCGCCGCGCACGCGCCCAAGCGAAACGCCGCATGGCTGAGCAAAGCTCCGTAGGGCGGGACAAGCTCGCCTTGGCGAGAGCGGCCCACGACTGGTTCGCACCATGGTGGGCCGGCGCTCGCAAGCTCGCTTGTCCACCCTGGCATGCGCGAAATCCACATGTTTCGATGCCCGTAAGCACGTTCGCCAGTGCTGCTCCTGTTCCGACTTTTACTTAGCCCAGGCATTTATGCCTGGGTAACGATGGTGCCCCAA
>DASSFG010000248.1:0-5795 GCA_035694685.1 Pirellulales bacterium | reverse complement strand
TACGTCGATACGGCCGGCCGCATCGAGAAGTTCAAGAACAAGTTTGCGTCGGCCGGCTATGCCAGCCTGAAGCGCGACAAGAAAGCGGCCAAGGCCGCCACCGCCGCCGCCGCCGCGGCTGACGCGGGCGAAGCCTAGCTGCCGCCCCTCTCCTCCTCTCCACGACGCCCGCAGCGCCGACCGCGTAAGGTATATGCCGGATTTGTTCCGCTCCACGGGGCTTGTCCCCGTGGTCGGTGCGATTGACTGGCTAACAAGCCGCCGCCGTAAAACAGCCTTCTCCGCCGGGCTTGTCCCGGTGGAAAGCACGATTCATCCGGCTGGCGGCACGAATAGCCGGTCAATCATGCGCTCGACCGGGACGAGCCCGGCACGGGGCGAGGTGTGGTTGCGGTTGCCCTTTAGCTTGTCAATCAAGTGCCCGCCGGGGGCAAGCCCCGGACGTGGCGGATCACACGAATTGCATCGCAAATCTGAATTTCGCGCACGCCATCTCGCCTCTGCCACAGCCACCGCTTGCTCGTCTCAGTTCTCATGCTGCCGTCCGACCTCTAAGCCCTGACCCCTAAGACCTAAGCCCTAAGACCTAAGCCCTAAACCTCTTCTCCGCCATGCGCGAACTACTCGACCAAAAACTGGCCCGCTTTGAAGAGCTGGATCGGCAGATGCTCGATCCCGCGGTGCTGACCAACTCGAACCAGATCGCGGCCATTGCCCGCGAACGCGGTTCGCTGGCCAAGCTGGCGACCAAGTACCGGCATTTCCTCGACCTCAACAAGCAGATCGCTGAAGCCAACGATATGGTCGAAGGCGGCGACGCCGAGCTGCGCGAGCTAGCCGAAGCTGAGCTGCCCAAATTGCGCGAAGACCGAGAAGCCCTCTGGGGAGAGCTGCTCGATATGACCGTTGGCGGCGAAGACGCCAACCGCACGAAGTGCATCATGGAAATCCGCGCGGGCACCGGCGGGGACGAGGCCGCGCTGTTTGCCCGCGACCTCTATGAAATGTATCGCCACTACGCCGAGCAACGGGGCTGGAAGGTCGAAGTGCTCGATCTCAGCCCGACGGAGCTGGGCGGCTTCAAGGAAATCTATCTCGGCCTGGAAGGTGAAGATGTTTACCGGCTGATGCGGTACGAAAGCGGCGGGCATCGCGTGCAGCGCGTGCCCGAAACCGAGGCCAAGGGCCGCATTCACACATCGGCCGCGACAGTGGCCGTGCTGGCCGAGCCGGAAGACGTCGAAATCGACCTCAAGCCCGAAGACTATCGGCTCGATCTGTTTTCGGCCAGCGGCCCCGGCGGGCAGCACGTCAATAAAACCCAGTCGGCGGTTCGTCTCACGCACTACGAAAGCGGCATCGTCGTGCAGTGCCAGGACGAAAAGAGCCAGCACAAGAACAAAGCGAAAGCTTTGCGCGTGCTCAAAAGCCGGCTGCTGGACCATAAACGTCAGCAGGAGCACGACAAGCGAGCCCAGGAACGAAAAACGATGGTCGGCTCGGGCGACCGTAGCGAGCGCATTCGCACCTACAACTTTCCCGACAACCGCGTAACCGACCACCGCATCAACCTCACGCTCTACAAGCTCGACAGCATCTTAGCCGGCAATCTCCAGCCGGTACTCGACGCCTGCGTCGAGTACGACCGCCAGCAGCAGCGCTCAGCAATGGAGGGCGACGCCTAAGACGTCGTTACAGCGGCACGGGGCCTTCGCCGGGCGCGTGGCCATTGCCGTCGGAATCGCCGGCCATGCCTGCTTCGGCAGTCTGGTCGGCCATCATGGCACCGGTCATGGCGGCCATGGCGGATGCGGCCAAAGTCGACACGAGCTGACCAAAAATCGGCCGCAACAGGCCGAAGAGCGCTCCGAAAAGCCAGCCCGAACGATGCCGCCGCTCGGCCGGCGCCTCGCGCTCCTTTTCGGCCGGCACCTCGGGTTCGCGCGCAGGCGAGAACAGCATCGTGGCCACGAGAAAGCCTCCCGCCAGGGCCGCGCCGGTGACCACCCAAGGATGCCGCCTGGCCCACAGCTCGAGGCTGGCCGTGTCTTTCAACGAAGTCTTCAGTTCTTCCCACGTCTCTTTCACGGCTGCCTGCGCTTCTTCGACTTGCGCGTCGAGAAATTCCGCTTCACTCATCTTTGCTTCTTCGCTTGTCATCATGTGCCACTCGCTCGATCGTGGGCGCTATGGCCGAATTCTTGTCGTTGTTGCCGTCGCCGTTTCTCGTATTTTGCCCGCGTCGATTGCTTGGACGCCGCTTGCCAGGCGCCATACATTACCGCCACCCCCACCGCCACCAAAGCCAGAGCCGAGGTGCCGACGATCAGACCGGCCAACCAAAGACGCCCGTCGAAGACGGTCGCCAGGCCGCCGGTCGCGCCGGCTAAAACCAAGACGACGCCCGTCACCACCCATGCCGCGGCGGCCGTCAACGCCAAGATGCCTGCAACCGCCAGCACCGCCAGCCTGCGGAGGCCCAACAGGGCGCGATCGGTGCGTGCCGCCCATTGTTGACGCACGTAGGCTTGCAACTCGCTGAACTGCACACCGAGCCGCGCAACAGGATCGTCTTCGGGCGGTCCCTTGAGCGAATCGTCGGTGAAGCGAGGTTGTGCAGCCATGAGAGAAAGAAGGCTGAGGGAGATGTGTTGGAAAACGAGCTACGAGCGCCGGGTCCAGAGAAAGCCCAGGGCGAAACCGATCCCGGCCGCGATGGCCACCGCCTGGACCGGCCGCTGACGTATCTGTTCTTCGACAACGCCGGTCATGGCCTCTGCCTTCTCACGGCCTAACTCGCAATATTCGCCAGCCCGGTCCTTCAGGTCGTGAAGGGCCGCTTCGGCGGCGTGTTTTGCCTTTTGACTTGCGTTTTGGCCATCAGCATCGGCCTCAGAAAAACTCGACGGTCGCGTCGTATCGGTCACAGCGGTCTCCTTATTGTCGCATCACCAAGTCGCCGATGAGGCGTAGACTACATTCGCGAATTGAGTCGGACGGTTTGCAGGTTGGGGCATCAGCGGCGAAGCATCCGGCGTGCCGAGCCACATGCTTCGCAAAAGCGATTGACGTGCCCGCACAATTATAGCTGCACGTTCGTGCAACGTGAGCCGGTTTGTGCTCGCTCGAACCAAAATGACCGATCCGCCGCCAGGGCAGTCGTTGGAGTGCGGCGATTTATCGCCGATTTTGTCGGTCGCGGAGCGACCTTTCTTTCGTCGTGCCGGTTCTTGGCCGCCGGCCGACCGTATCAAAAGAAAACGGCTCCGCCGCGAGCCAAAGCGGCGATAAATCGCCGCACTCCAAAGGGTTTTGAACCACGCCGCAAGATCACAACGGAATAAATTCCGTTCAACGAGGGGGGAAACCTGCATCGCGTCCAAAGGGTACGCCTTTTGCTTGGAGTTTGCGGCCAATTGGTCAACGGGAGCCGGCCCATTGATTCTGTGCGAGCATTCGCGATGATAAAGGCGGGAGATGGTGCTCGGCTTTGAGAAGCGTCCTGGCGGAAAAGCCGTTGATCACGACAGTCACGAAGCGCTGACAACCTAACGTTGGGTAGAGGAGTTTGATATGCCGACCACGACAACACGCAAGAAAGAGTCCAGCCACGTCGAGCCGATGCGAAACCGCCTAAGTGTGGCGGTGGCCGAGGACGAACCGGAAGTACGCAGCACGCTGGTCAAAATGCTGGAAACGTTGGGGCACGAAGTCGCGTTCGCGGGGGCGAACGGCCGCGAGTTGGTCGATTTCTGCGTGGCGACACCGGTCGACCTGGTGATGACCGATATTCGCATGCCCGACATGGACGGGCTCGACGCCGCCGCCGTCATCTATGAAAAAGTGCGTACTCCGATCATTCTCCTCTCGGGCCATTGCGACAGCGAATTGATCGAGCGGGCCGAAGAGACGCATGTGTTCGCCTACCTGGTCAAACCGGTCACGCCCATGCAGCTTGAACCGGCGATCGCCTTGGCAAGCCGCCGGTTTGAAGAGTTCGAGACATTGCAAAAAGAAGCCGCCGACCTGCGCCAGGCGCTGGCCGATCGGAAGCTGATCGAGCGCGCCAAGGGGCTGTTGATGAAACACCTGAACGTTGATGAGCAAGAGGCTTTCCGCCGTTTGCAAAAGTTGGCGAGCAGCAAGAACAAGAAACTGATCGAAATTGCAGAGATGGTGTTGACGGCGGCCGAGGCACTCAACGGCTAGGCGCGGCAGCCGGGAAGGTATCTCTTGACGCGCAGACTTCTGGAACACCTCAACCACGAGCTCCGCTCTCCGATGACGGTGATCGTCGGTATGAGCGATTTGTTGCTGCTGTCGGCGGCCGATCCCGAGCAAAAGCACCTGCTGCAATCGGTCAAGCAGGCCAGCGACGTCATGTTGCGAATGCTCGACGAGGCGGTCGACTTTACGCGTTTGGAAGCCGGTTCGCTGCTGCTCGAGGAGCGCGATTTCGTGCTGGCCCAGGCGATCGACCAGGCCCGCGAGGTGCTTGCACAGGGACCGGCGCCGATTCACCTGACGGTGTTGAGCAACCCCGCCGTGCCTGCACGAGTGGTCGGCGACGCCGCTCGTTTGCAGCAGGCCTTGGAGGCGCTGGCTCGCTCGGCGACCAAACTGCGAGCGTCGCGCCATTTCGATCTGCAAGTGTCGGCCGAGCCGATACCGCGCGGCATTCGCTTGCACTTTGTACTCGTCGAACACGGCCGCTCGCTCGATGCCGCCTCGGCCCACGCACCGGATCAATTACTATGCCTGGCCGATTTTGCCCAGCGCGGTTACTTTGGATCGGGACTTGCGCTGCCGGTGGTCGCGGGCCTGGCCGAGCTCATGAAGGGCGAGCTGTCGACGGCCGGCAATCCCGACGCGCCGGTCATCTTTCGGCTGGCAATTTGCCTGGGACTCTCCGACGCGAAAGCGGGCGCCGGCCTGCTGGCAGCCGTCGAACGCCGGCTCCGCGACGTGTCGCCGGACGTGCATAGGTTGCGAGTGCTGCTCGCTGAAGATACGACGGCCAATCGCGAATTCTTTCGTACGGCGCTCGAGCAGCGCGGCCATACCGTGGTCGCCGTGGAAGATGGTCGAGAGGCGCTGCGTGCGTTCCAGGCGGCGAGGGAATCCAGTCCATTCGACGTGGTTTTGCTCGACGTGGAGATGCCGGTTTTGGATGGCCGAGAGGCGGCGGCTGAACTGCGAAAGCTGCCCCAGCTTGCCGCTCGGCCCACGCCTCTCGTCGCGCTCACGGCGCACCAAACGGCGGGCGACCGCGAGTTTGCGGTGAATGGGTTGTTCGACGCCGCCATTACCAAGCCCTGCGAGTTGACACACTTGTACGAAGTAATCGAGGCGGTCGCCCGCGGCGAGACGCCTTCAGCTCAGTGGGGGGAGAGCCCCGCCGCAGTAAGCGCCGACCGCGTCGACTATCGCGGCGCCTTGCGCCGGCTGGACGGAAACGAGCAACTATTTCGTGACCTCTGCCGATTTTTCTTGGAAGACGTTCCGGGCGTGCTGGCGAAACTGAGGACCGCGCTAGGCCGCGAAGATGCAGAAGGCGTTGAGCGAGCCGCGCATAGCGTCAAGGGCCTGGTGGCCAATTTCGGGGCCAAGGAAGCGGCCGATCTCGCCGCCGAGCTGCAGAAGCTTGGACAGTGGCGGAACCTGACCGGCGCCTCGTCCATCTATCAACGTTTGGAACAAGAAGTGGATCACTTGCGCCGCGAACTAAAGGTGTATCACACCCCGGCGGTGTCGTAGTGTCGCAAAGTTGAGTTGCTCGCTCGACGCACGCATCG
>DASSFG010000247.1:0-4232 GCA_035694685.1 Pirellulales bacterium | reverse complement strand
GGGTTAGGGATTAGAGGTTAGTGATTAGGGGTTAGGGCTGCGAACGCTGACCCTCGCGTGCGGTTCATCGCTCATTGGGCATCGCTCATTGCTTTCGACACCCATGCTCTTCCGCAGAGAGTGTCGGAGGGAGGCGTCTCGCCTGGTCCGGCCGACCAGGCGACGATCGTGGGGTGAGGCGCGAGCCGGCGGCAGACTTCACTCGACCAGGCCGGTGGAACGCGCTGCACGATGGTCGTCCCACTGCGGTCAAGCTCCGCGTAGGTGCTCGCTGGTAGGATCTCGTCAAGGAACCTGCTCGCGCCGGTGATTGCCGGGCAATAGCCGGTTTCAATCTGCGTCTGAAACACGGCAGAACTCCCGGCGATGAGTTTGATTTCCATCGGCGCCAGTGCCGGGCGATCGGCCGTCCAAACAGGAAAGTCGCCAGCGTTAAAGGCGACCTCAAAGTCTTCTCCGCTGCCAACTTCGACGTATACCATTTCGCGTTGGCAACCACTAATGACGACGGCCAGGGTGGTGCTTGCCGGCTCGCCGCCGATCCGACCGGTAGCGACGAAGCTTGGTTCAGGCAATGTGGCGCTCCAGACCGACAGCCCTTCGATGAACCACTGCGATCGGACTTCCAGACGCACTTCGCCGATCGGCCCGCCCGGCAGGTGCTCTCGGCCAGGTCGCAGAGTCCGCCTGCCGGCGACCGCCCCGCCTGGTAACTCGACCTCGAGCGTCACTTCGTTGCGCGGACCAAGCAGACGGGTTAGGTCGAAGCTGCGATGGATCGCATAGCCCTCGACCTCTCCCAGCCGAACGCCGTTGAGCACTACGGCGCCGTAGGCATCGACGCCTTCAACGACGAGCCATAGGCGTTCGTGCGGATCGAGCGTGGCGGGCGGGTTAAACGAACGCCGGTATCGCACGCGACCGCGGAAATCCGCCCCGAGCGCATCGCGCCAGTCACTGGGCACCGTCGCGCGGCCGGCAGCCGGCAGGTCTTCGTTTGACTCGGCGACCTGACCGTCAGCGCCGGCAAGATAGCGGCACTGTGGTTCAAACTGCCAGGGCCCGCGCAGGCGGATCGAGTGGGGGTAGGGCATCGCGGTGACCGTCTTTGTACCACCCGCGAACGCTTGGTGAAACCGTCGGCGGGGCTCATTGCAAATTGCAAATTGCAAATTGACAGGTGATACAGCGCCCTGCGGTGCCAGACCTTCTATCCCCGCTCGGCGATGGCGACGATGTCGTCGGCCTGCCGGGCGCGTTCAGTCCAGCCGGCGATTGCCTGGGCTAGCGGCTTCCACTGACAGGCCGTTCGCCAACCCTGTTTACCCTCCGCGGCCGCCAGGCGACGCGCCGACTGCCGCAGCCAGCCGTCGACGCCAACGTGCGTCAGTTTGAGCAGGCGAAAACCCTCGGCGGCCAACACGGCGTTGAGCGTGTCAGGTGAAAAATGCGTGAGGTGGCGTGGCACGTCGAGGCCAAACCAGTGCCGGCCAAAATGCCTGAACGACCAACTCGCAACGTTGGGCACGGCCACCACGAGCAGCCCCCGCGGCCGTAACAGCCGCCGCGCCTCGCGCACGGTGAGCCGGGGGTCGTGAACGTGCTCCAAAGCCTGCCACATCGTAACGCAATCGAAGGATTCGGCCGCCAGGTCGGCATGCGGCAACGTGCCGACATGGACCTTAATGCCGCGATGCCGCATCACCGTATGGGCGGCGACCGTCGACATATCGAGTCCTTCCACCTGCCACCCCAGATCGCGCATCCGCTGGAGAAACGCGCCCGTGCCGCAGCCGAAATCGAGCAACCGGCCCTCGCCGCGGTACGGTATCCACTCGCTTCGCCGCAGTCCGCCGCGCAGCCAGACACGGCCCACGCGGCCCACGAGCCAATCGAGGCTGCCCGCAGGCTGGGGAGGATAGGCAAAGTCGCTGCGCAGCACCGAGCGCTGCAAGCGCCTACGGAGTTGCGCTTTCCAACGTTGGCTGACGGCGTCGCGGAGCTCGTAGCAGGAGTAATCATTCGGATAAAAGTAGCCGATCGTTCCCGGCGTAGGTCGCGGATTGGTAAACGTGAGATCACAGGTCCGGCAGCGGACGACCTTCAGCTCGACGCCGAGCTGATCGTCGCGCCACGCAAGAACAGGGGCGTAGTCGTGCGAGCCGCACAACGAACAGGCGGTTTCTTCCCATTCGACGGGCGCCAGGTGACGAGTGAATTGGCCGACGCGTCGGGTCGTGGAAAGGGCCGTGCTCATGCTGGGGCCTCGACTGTTGGCGCCACCGTGGGCGGCTGAGTTGTAAAGACGTGATGGCCCAACTATTCGGCATCAACCGGCCTTTGCCTTTGGTCGCTTTTTGAATATTTTCACACCCCATCACCTCGCGCCGGGCAAGATAGGTCGAATGCACAAAAGCCGCTGGTTTGACGCCTGCTGGTTAGCCATTTGCATAGCCGCTTCCTCGGCCTGGTGCCTGACTGCGGCTCGGCAACTGAGTGCCACGTTCGATGAACCGCTCTATCTGGAGCGCGGGCTTGAAAGTTGGCGCACCGGCAGCCACGCCGGACTGATGAAGCTGGGCACGATGCCTCTGCCGATCGATTGCGCCACGCTGCCGCTTTACGTCTACGAGCGCTGGGCCGGCGGCGAAATCGATCCGGCTCGTGAGCTTGATCGAGTGTTGCCATGGGCGCGTGCTGCGGCGCTGGTCTTCTGGTGGCTGCTGCTGGTGTACGGCTGGTTGGCGGGCCGCTCAATCGCCGGTCCCTGGGGCGGGCGGCTGGCGGCGGCCTGGCTGGCCTGCGAACCAAACCTGTTGGCCCACGCGACTCTCGCCACGACCGATGTTGCCGTTAGCGCATGCACGCTGGCGCTGGTTTATCACTTTTACACGGCGCGCGAGAAGACATGGTGGCGACGCGTCGCACTACCGGGCGTCTGGTTTGGCGCCGCCGTATTGGCCAAAGCGTCGGGCCTCGTGTTTGGTCCGCTTTGCTTGTTGGCCATCGAAGCGGAGCGGTGGTGGACCGAAAGACGCTCGGTTGTGAAAAGCAGAGCCCGGCCGAACGAATTGCAAATTGCAAATTGCAAATTGCAAATTGCAAATTCTGTTGCCGAGCGTGCCGGCATCGGCAAGTGCTCCGTCGGAGGTTCACTTCGCGACCTTGTTCAAATCGGCCTCATCGGAATGGCGGTGACGTTCGTCTATTGCGGTTGCGATTGGCGAGCCGAGCCGAGTTTCGTCGCCTGGGCGCATTCGTTGCCCGAGGGGCAAACGCATGACGTCATGGTTTGGATGTCCGAACGTCTGACGATCTTCAGTAATGCGGGCGAAGGATTGGTCCGGCAGGTGAAGCATAACATGCGTGGGCACCACGGCTCCTATTTGTTGGGGCACGTTTATGATCAATCGCTGTGGTATTACTTTCCGGTGGCCCTGACAATTAAGCTCGTGCTGCCGCTGTTGATCGCTCCCTTGGCGCTGCTGTTCGATTTCATCGTCAAGCGGCTTTTTGCTTCTAGGCTGGGGCAGGCGAACTTGCGAACGCCGGCCGACCACGCTGGCGGTGGGCCGGCGCTCGCTAGAGCGAGCTTGTCCCACCCTACGAATTGGGCGCTCGTCGCCGCGCTCGTCCTGTTCGCGTTTAGTCTGAACTGTCGCGTGCAGATCGGCATTCGCCTCGTTTTACCGCTCGTTGCCTTTTTGGTCGTAGGTCTGGCTGGTTCATTAGCGATTGCCATTCGTCGGAGCCGACAAGATGTTCGTCCCGTCTGGATGGCATTTGCAACGGCCGCCGTCTTGTGGACCGGTTTCTCCGCCTGGCGAGTTTGGCCTGAAGGCTTGTGCTATGCGAATGAACTTTGGGGCGGCCCCGCCGACGGTTACCTCTGCTTGAGCGATTCCAACTACGACTGGGGTCAGGGGCTGAAAGAACTGGCCGTTTGGCGCGAGCAGCACGGGCTAAAGCACCTCGATGTTTGGTACTTCGGGGCCGATCCGGCGGTGAACGCCGAGCCATTCCGGCAGCTTCCCTTACATCTGCTGCCGATCGGTCAACCCTTTCCGCTGCCGATGTGGATCCAGGGCCGGTACCTGGCCGTTAGTACGACCCTGCTCTATGGCACCTCGACGGAGATGCCGACCCATCGCGCCGCGGTTGAGTTCCTTCGTACGCGAGAACCAGTGGCCCGCACCTCGACCTTTTTGATCTACGACGTCGGCACGAACGTG
>DASSFG010000246.1:0-6059 GCA_035694685.1 Pirellulales bacterium | reverse complement strand
CCAGCACCAGCTCGGCCACCATCTTGCGGCACGAAGGATATCGCTGTTGCGGGTCGGCGTGCATCGCCCGGTGAATGACTTGGGCCTCGCCTTCGGAGAGGGCCGAGAAGTCGAGCGCCACGCCCGCCAGCGCACCGCTGGCAGCGCCGGTGGGCAGGCCCGATTCGAACAGCATGTCGCCGGTGCGCATCTGCACGTACGTGGCGGCCAAGGCATATTGGTCGGTGCGGCGATTGATTCGGCCGGCCACGAGCTCGGGCGCCATCGTCGGCCGAGAAGCGCGTACCGGCATGCCGCTGGCCTCCGCTTCTTCGCCTTCCAGCGTGCGGCACCAGGCGAAGTTGCCGATCTTCACCACCTGGCCAAAGACGAGCAGATTCGCAGGCCGCAGGTCGGTGTGAACCAGAGAGGCCCACCGCGATCCGCGCAGCGCGTGAGAAGCGTCATTCAGCGCGTCGACCCCTTCGGCGATCTGCTGCATGTAGCTGATCAGCTCTTCCACCGGAATGCCTTTGCCGCGGAACTGGCGGCACTCCTCCACGCGATGCGCCAAGTTGGTGCGCGTCAGCTCGCTGGCAATCACCAGCGTCGTGGGCATCGCTTCTTCAACCGACGTCGCCAAGGTCGAAAGCGAGGCCGGCGTGGTGGTGATATCGAGCCCGGACTTGTTCAAGACCCACCAACCATTGATGCGGGCCAGCCGCGGGTGATCGGTCAAAGCCTGAATGGAGCGCAGCGCGTCGCGGTCGATCGACCCGGCGTACGACGTCAGGTCGTAGAGCCAGATCGCCTGCGGTTTGCCGCCCGGTGCGCTGGCCGACCACACGTCGGTGCGCACGTCGGGGTGAAACAGGTGCTCCAGCAGCGTATAACCGGGCACGATTTCACGGCCCGTTTGCACGATGGACGAACGGATGCCGGCCGCCGCCGGCCGTGAACCTTCGGGCGAGACGACCAGCGCGCCGTCTTGCGTTGCCCGGCGCAGTGCCCGCACCATGTCGATGGTCTTCTCGAAGCGGCCGGCCGGGGCCGGAGTGGTGGCGCGCTTGATGACCGACCGCTCGGCGTCGTTCAAATGGTGCAAGTCGAGCTTGCCGTCGCGGTGCGCCTGCATGACCTCAATGGCGGCCATGTCAGGGCCAAACGGCAACTGTCCGGTGCGCAGCTCGTAATAGGTGATGGCCAGCGAGTATTGATCGGTGGCGTGCGTGGGCTTGTTCTCCCAGAACAGCTCCGGCGCGCCGAAGGCGATCGAGCCGGCCACGGACGTGCTGCGCACGTCGGTCAACGAGCGGGCCAGACCAAAGTCGCAGACCTGCACGGCATCGCCCACGAGCATGATGTTTTGCGGTTTGATGTCGCAATGCTGGATGGCCACCGGCTGATCGCCGCCCAGGTTGTGACGGGCCGTGTTCAAAAAGTCGATGGCCCGCGCAGAGCCCTCCATGTAATCGAGCAGCTCTTCCAACGGAATGCCCGGCAAACCTTTGGCCTGATGATCCTTGAGCACGTCGAGCAGGTTTTTCTCGCCCAAGCCCATGGCGATGATGAGCAATTCGGGCCGCGCGGCATTGAACTGCATGGTGGCCGTGACCGCGACCGCGTTGGGCCCGCCCCTGCTGTCGATGATATTCGAGCCCAGCAGGTCGATGTTTTCGTCGTCGAGCGGATGACCCTCTGAGTCGATCAACCAAAACGCCAGAATGGGCACCAGGTTGGGATGATGGATGCGCTTGACGAGGCGCAGCGAGCGAAACTCCTTCATGCCCTGCTTTCGATCGAGCGCGATCGACTTGAGCGCGACCTCGGTGCCACCGGGTCCGACGGCCCTCCAGACTTCGCCAAAACCGCCGCGGCCGAGGAACTTGCCTAGCCGGTAGCCCGGCACCGGTTCGTCGCCGATTTTGAATTCCTTAGTCATCTCACACCCGGATCGTTGTGAGCGCCAGCCAGAGGCAGCGGCCTTCGCCGGCCGGTCATTCATTGCGCTCAGCCCATCACGAGCCCCATTGCGCCGAACCCCCATTCTAAGTGAACGCAGTTGGTCCGCAAAGGGTTGGGAAACGAATTCTCTGTTTCTCGAATCTTTTTTTCGCCCGCCGCCGGCACGGCCTCTCGTTTAACCGGAGGCCCAGCGGGCCCCGCGAGGGTTGCGTTCGTGTGGGCCGCACTCAGCGGAATACGCGCCCCCCAGCTAAGCGATCGAGCCTTTGTCGCGGGTTTCCTCTCGGCGTTCGATTTGCGCGTACAGTAGCCATCACGCTCCGTCGTGATGTAAGCCGTGGCCGGAGAGGCCACGCCAAAGCTTCCCTCACGACGGAGCGTGAAGCCTGCGGTACGGTCGCCGTTCAATGCGCTAATTGCGCGGCGCTGCCACGTCATCGACCGAAAAAAGCGAGTCGGGCAAGTCCGTATTGAAATCAAAACAATAGCGGGTCATCGACGTCAGCGGTTGGGTCTGATCCTGCCCAGGCGGATTGTTACCGGCAAAGACGGGCATCATTCCACGGACAACGGTGGGATACCAGAACCCCTGTGTCGATTGCCGGAAGGATTCCATTTTCACTGTTTGAAGGGCTGTAGCATCTTTTGGATTGGCTGGAGCGCCGGTGCGCAAAGTGAACAGCTCAGCACGAACAACGGCGTATCCTTTTGTTGGATCGACGTAGTACCACTCATGGGCCGTCATGTCGGGCAGCGTGGTTTCTGCAGATTGCCTTATCAACAAGCAGTCAGGTGCATCCGGCGGCTTGGAGTCGAATTCAAAGCCCCACCCCGGTTTCGGCGAGAGATCCGGAAAGAGCAGCGAAGCGATTTTGGCGCCGGGCGCCTTGGATAATGTTCCCAGGCCCTGGCCGGACATTAAGTCCTGCGGCGCGGTGTGCTGACTTACCTGCCAGCGTGGTTTCTCCTTGGGATCAAAGCTCGCGTTCTCCCAGACGGTCTGGCCGTCGCAGACGAACAGCGGCATCGGTTGAGCTAGCTGCAGTTGCTCTTTGAGCCATTTGTGCATTTCTTGTTCTGGTAGTCCGCTAGGCAGGGAGTCAATCGCGACTTGTGGCCGCCATGAATCGACACGCCATTTGTTCCCTTTGCGGTAAACGACGGAGCTGGGGTAGCCATGAGATTGTCCAACAAGGAGCTGGAAATCACCGATGCTGGCTCGGCTGGCCGCCATAGCAGTAAGCACGGTCAGCACGTTGTCTGCCGGCATGCGGTTGTCGATCTTGACGTCACGCGAAACGCCCAGCGCGAAGATGTCGACCGGACCGTCTTCCGGATAGTCGAACACCCACTTGACGTGCTTTTTGGAACCCTTGCTCGAGGCGGCCAGCAAGTAAACGGGGAGTCTGGTTTCAGGATCAACGCGGAGCGTCACCTGATTCATCTCGCCTCGCCAGAGCACCAGTTGAAATTCGACCCACGGCCTGCCCGCTTCCGTAAATACGCGCCGCTGTTGCTCGACGATCTTCTCCCCCAAAAGCCACGGACCGATTGCACTATCGTCCTCCGACAACGCACCGATCGGAAGTATGCGTTCAGCGTCGTCCTCGCCGAGTGGCAGTTTCGTGATCGGCTTGTCGCCGCCAAGATATTCATACTTGACCTTGTTATGGCCATCATAAAAGTAAAACGATCGTCGGCAGTGGCATGGCTTGAAGCGTCCAGAGAAAGGCTGATCGGTACCCGACGAGTCCTGACCGAATCGACGACTTGTCGTTGAGCGATTTGAACGAGCCATGGCCCAAACTTGCCGTCATCGCTTAGCGTCTCCAATCGGCGAAAGGCGCGCAATAGCGTGTCCTGAACGGCATCCTCGGCCTCGTGAAAGTCGTGCAGTCGGGCGAGCGCAAGTGCCAAGAGGCTCCGTTCGTATCGCTCGGCCAATTCGCCAAACGCCTCCACGTCGCCAAGCCGCACGCGCGCCACAAGTTGGGCATCCGACACCAAAGATGTTGTCCTTCTGGCAGTTGCTTGATTGCCACAACAGTATAGACGGCCACGCGCCGAGTTTTGCGGCACGGAATTCGAAGAAATCGGCAAGAGTTCGCCCGTCCGACCGTGATGGGCCTTCCGCCGCATCGCAGGGCGACTCTACCTTCTCGGAGGGCGCGCGGTGGGACAAAGTATTTCGAGTTGACCAGCGTGCTCGCATCGCGCCCGTTCGACATTGACGCGCGGCTCAAGGAGTGCGCACGGCAGTATTTCGGTGCAATGTTCAGTTCGGGGCAATCACGGAACCTCTGCCGACGCCTCATTGCCGTCAGGGTCGCAGAGCGTCGGCTCATCTTTCGCGGAAACCGTGTCGTCGTCGCCAAACAAGGAAAGCTGATCGCGCGAGACGCGTTTGGTGCGACGCGACTTCGGCCCGGTCGGGGAGACGCTGAGAGCAGCGGCGGCTAGCGGCTCATCGTTGGAAATTAAGTGTGGGCGTTCATTCGCTTGCTCGTCATCGGGGCATTTTTCGTCGGGTTCCTTAAAGACGCTGTCCGAGTCTTCTTCCGGGCTTCCAGGCGCGATCCAACCTTGAAGCTCCATATCCCAGATAAAGTCGTCCGGAATGGTCTTCGGCCTCGGTAGTGGTTCCGCTCTATCGTCGGAAATCGAGGGTTGGTCTTGCACAGATCGCCTCCAGGAGTTGTGTCTGGTCTGGCTCGAACTCCAGAGCAAAACCAGCACGCTGCCGATGAACCCCTTGCCGATCATCAAACGGCGCGTGCGTCCATCATAGCCGATTTAATCGCGCAGGGAACCGGTATCGCCCGTTCGCCGCAAACGCCCCTCCCGCGTCAGTCGTCGTCCTCTTCTGCTGGGCCCAATAGCGGGCTCTCTTGCGCTTGCAGCGTCTTTCGCCATTTTGGCGGCAGGGCGAGGGCGCCCGATTCGGCAAGCTCGGCGGCGGTGATGAGCGGGCCGCTGCAGATTTGGTCGAGCAGCGCGGCTTGCTCGGGCTCGAGGAGGATGAGGCGGCCGAGGACGTGGAGCACGTTGAGGAGCTCGGCGGTGTATTCGGCGAGCCAGTGGTCGGGTTGAATGTCGCAAAGCTTCGAGGGCGGACGACGGTCGCCCATGATCGGACGCTCGCGGTGACGCTTACGGTAGCTGAACCATTGCGTCAGCACCCGCTTGCCCGAGATTTCGTAATTCCACACCTCCGGCGGCACGTTGTCGATAAAGCCCGGTCCGACGGTCAGCCGGCGCTTGTCGGCGTCGTAGTCGATTTCGTCGGGCATCAAGTCCGGATCGGCGGGGATGCCGCCGCCGCGAGGCACGGTCGGCGCCTGGTCCTTGGGCAACCGTGGCGGACCAGGCAGTCGTTTTGCTTTGGAGTCGACGTAGCGCTCGCCGAAGGTGTGCAGCCAGATAACGAGCCGGCCTTGCTTCACAGCCTCACCAAATAGCTTGCGGCTCGCCGTCAGTGGGATGCGCAAGCCCGGCTGCGCCAGGTCGCGCTGAAAGCGGGCCGTGTATGTCGGGTTCGCCGCGATGGCCGCCAGATAGGCCAGGAAATCGTCGGGCGATACCGTCACCTTGTATTTCGCTCGAAGGTAGTCGAGCAGCTTGGGAGGAAGGTTCGACACGGTGGCGGATGCGTCGCGCCACAAGGGAATAGCCCTGCCGCCCCGACCATGGTAATGGTGCAGGTCAGGCATAAGAGCGGTGAACGTCAAAGCGGGGCCTGCGGTCGGCGTTCTATCGGACGGCGCGGTGATGTAAATCTGCCGGTCGGAATGCGCGCTCCAGAGGTGCGGGTTGGGCCGGTTGAGAACGCGATTATCTGGAATAATCCACTGGCGGTCGAATGAGCGAAAGCCGTAGCGAACCGGTGGAACGCAGTCTCCTTTCTCATCCGCGATCGGCGTGCTGTTCGCTGTGAAACTGGGGAGTGCTTTGGGAACTATCCTGGCGACATGTCGGTCGCCAAGCTGGCCGTGGTTAAGGTGCGGGATAAACAGGTCTTCTTTCTGATCCGGCTTGGCCTTGACGAGCTTCTTCCAGCGCGCGGTAAGCGACTCGGCATCGGGCGCGATGACCCAAGTGCGACCGGGCATCACGCC
>DASSFG010000245.1:0-18626 GCA_035694685.1 Pirellulales bacterium | reverse complement strand
GGTGAACCGCATCCATTGAAGGCACAGAGAAACGCATTTTGAAGCATTTGTTGGGGCGATGACCGCTGGCGTCGTCGGTTTGCGGCCGAACGAGTCGCCGAAGACTGGGCTGAAGCGATGGCAATCCGATGCCGACGGTATCGTGTCGGTCTGAATCGAAATTCGGTGACAGAATCGGTGACAGAATCCTTGCCAAGTGACGGAAAAACTGTAAAATTCAGACGTTTCAAGTGCAGGATTTACAGGGAGTTGCGCCTTCCGGCAAACACTCACACGGTGGAAGTCACAGGTTCGAGTCCTGTGCCGCCCATTCCCCCGCGGCTTTAGTTACGGCGGCGGATTTTAAGTCGCTGGCGGATGACGACCGCGGTGAATTTCCTCAGCGCGGATTGCCAGAATCAAAGGGCGATTCATGAAAAGTGGCTTCCTGCCCCGCCTGCGATAGCTGGCAGTATTCGCACCGTCCGGCGGCCCGCTTTACTGCGAAGCGGCGCAGCCGCTGAGGCACGTCGTTCACGATTACATCGTTCCGCTGGCGGCGGCCTGTTCCGCACGCAACCGCAACAACGATAGGCTTTCGGCCAGCCCCACCAACCCCGCGGCCTCCTCACGTTCCTCCGCCGACAACGGTTGCCCACGGTCCTGCCGGTCGAGCAGCTCGCCGAGTCGCCTATCAACGCCTCGCGGCAACCGAAAGCCCGCGAGGTCGTCGGGCACTTCCAGTTCAATCGCGACTTTATAGCTCAAGAGACAGCTTCTGCGGGATGTCTGTCCGCTGCTGACGAATACGAATACAGGAATTCTACCATGCAAGCCAACACCCAGACCAGCAACTCGCGATAGGTCGGCGGTTGCGTTAAACAAACCAGGACTTGGCGTCTGTACGTTGGCCATGGCCGATCGCCAACGGGGTGAAACCAATAATGCTCGCACCTCGCGCATCGAACTTCGGACGTTGCCCAAATCCCCTCTCAACGGAGTCGAGCCATGAAGTCGTTCTTAAGCTACGCCGTTTGCGCCGCCGTGCTTTCGTTCACAAGTTTTCTGCATGCCGACGAGTCGACCCCGAAGGCTGGTAAGAAAGCCAAGAAAGCGCTGGTGTCCGCCGCGTTCACGTTGCCCGAGGGCATTAAGCTGTCGGCCGAGCAGCAGGCAAAGTTTGACGAATTGAAGGCGAGTTATGCAACCAAGCTGGCCGACGCTCAAAAGAAAGTCGCAGATGTCTACACCGAGGAGCAACGGGCGGCCAAAACAGCGGCCGCGAAGGAGGCGAAGGCAGCCGGCAAGAAGGGCAAGGAACTGAAAGCAGCGTCCGACGCTGCCGTGCAACTAACCGACGAGCAGAAGGAAACGTTGGCAACGGCCCAAGCAGAGCTGCAAGCGCTGACGAAAGAAATCCGCAAGGGCATCATCGGGCTGATGACCAACGAGCAGCGGAAGGTGGTCAAGAGCAAGAACAAGAAGCAAGCGTAGGCGGTCGGCGTCGGCCTGAAACGGCGCACACGCTTCGGGTCGGCGGCCCGTGGCCGTTTCATCTGGCGTTCGCGGCTTTAGTGCAAGTAACTGGTGGCGTAGAGCACGAGAAACGTGCGGGCGAAAGAAATCCCCAAGACGATGACCGATTCGGTGCCGATAATCCAGAGGCTGGTGCGCCGCGCTGCCTCGGAATAGCCGAGCGTGGTTGCCCGCCAGGGCAAGATGACGAACCTGAAGGTCAGGTAGGTTGCCCAGTAGAGAAACTGGACGTAAACCAGGTGCCAGCGAAGGGGGAAATCGAACTCGATGGCCGCGCCGTATTCAAGCTCCGCCAGCACATGCCAGCTCGCGGCCAGCATGTGCCAGACGCTGATAAAGCAGACCATTCGCAACGGCCGCTGCAACACCCGGCGATGGGCCGCATTGGAGACGATGCCGAACAGCCCGAATGCCATCACCAGGTCGTTCGCGAAGCGAAAGTAGCTGCACACGCTCGTCACGGTGTAGGGATACTTGGCAAACAGCAATTGCACGACGATCCAATCATAGACGTAGAACGAGAAGGCGCTGGCGAAAATCAGGATGCGCAAGAGATAGTAGCGCTTGACGGCGGGCGCCTGGCGCGCCGCCCCGTGGGTGGTCTCGTGCAGGTCGAGGTCTTCGTCCCAGTCGGCGATCATCGACTGGTAGAATTCGGAGAATGCCCGGCTGGCGATCGAGCCAAATAATACGTTGAAAAGCAGCGTCCATTCCAGCGACGTCGTTCGCATCAGCCTGGCTCCTTCCTTCACTTGAGCGGGCATTTTAGCCGGAACAACTCGTTGCCGGAACGCTAAATAACCGTGGGCGATTAGCAGGCACTTCCTCATGGGAGGATGGTCTTCCCAGGCCGTCGACGTCGCTGGTGACGGGCTAGGAAGCCCATCCTCCTCGAAGCCCGCCCCGTGATCGCACTCGGTCATTTAGTAACGCAGTTCATTGACCAAGGCATCGTCGAGAGGCGGCAAGTCACCGGTTTCGTGCGACTTTAACCGCTCGGCGAGAGCTGCATGGGCCGCCTGCATGGCGGCGGCCATGTCGGAACATCGGGTCGCAACGTCATTCACCTCCCAGCGGTCGTCGGGTTTGCCGTAAAGCTCGGCCGCTGGTTCTTCGCCGGCGGATTTCGATCCCGGCATGCGCAAGTACCAGGCCGGTGTTCGCAAGGCCCGTTCTCCATTGGCGCCGACGAGAGCGATTGCCTGTCGCGGCCAAGCCTCTTCGTCACGCACCAGCGGCATGAGACTCCGGCTGAACAAGTTCTCAGGCACGACGAGGCCCAAGGCATCCACCAGCGTCGGAGCGAGGTCGCCGGGTTGCACCAGGGCTTGGCTGCGAGCAGCAGCCCCAAAGCCATCGGGAAAACGCATCAGCCAGGGGGTTTGCACGAGCTCGCCAAACAGCGCGCCATCGACGTCGCCGAGTCGGCCATTGCGCCCCAGCGGAAAGCCACGCGCTCCGACGACCATCAGCAAGGTGTCGTCGAGCAGGTTTTCGCCTTCCAGCGATGCCAAGAGCACTCCCAGACAATCGTCCAGCAGCGTAACCTGGCCGGCATACGCCTGACACACACCCCACAGCGAATCCGGGTCGTCACTTTCAGTTAAATAGCGTTTGGGCGGTTCGACGAAGTCCGGTGGCGGAGGCTCATCTTCTTCGGCGTATTGGTCTCGCAGCGAGTACGGAGCATCCCACGCGGCTTGCATGCCGCTCGCGTGCAACCACAAGCAGAAGGGCTCTCGGGCACCCTCGACAAATTCCGCGGCGGCGGCAAAAACTCGCGCAAGCTGCGTCTCTTCGATGGTTTCCGCCATTTCCCTTGGCGTCGGTTCACCCGCAGCGGTTCCCACGCGTATGACTTCATCAAACGCCGCGCCCGCACGTGCGGCCACCAGCGGCTCATCCGTCAGGCACGTCGTAACAAAGCCGGCCTGGCGCAGTCGCTCACCCAACGTTGGCCACTCGCGGTCGCTGGTTCTTCCCAGCCGATGGGTGCCGGTCCACCAGCTATCGCAGAGCGACAGCAGCTCTGGCTGATCGACAAACGCCTGATCGCACAAAAAGCTTTCGGCCGCCAGCCGGTTGCAATACGGCGTGCTGACCCACGCGTTGCCGTAGCAGCCCAGGAACCCGGCGTGCAAGCGGTCGACCACCACGACCAGCAAATTCATCGTCCGCCGTTACTTTTATTGCGCCACGTTTTCCCACAAACCGCCCGATTATCCGCCGCTTGACTCTGGGCAGCAAGACACCTCCGGTCAACGGCACAAGACGGCGATACCAGAGTTGCAAGTGTATCGCCGCGGCGGCAAAATGAACCCCTGCTCAGCGACACCACCTTCGCCCCTCATCTTTCATCCCTCAACCCTGCCATGCCCAACCTTTGGTACGTAATCGACACCGACGATAAAATCCCGTCGCCGGCGCTCGTGGTCTATCGCGAGCGCGTAGCAGAAAACCTGCGGCGAATGATTACGCTGGCGGGTGGCACGGAGCGGCTGCGTCCGCACGTGAAAACGCACAAGATGGCCGAGGTCGTGCGCATGCAGTTGGCGGCCGGCATCCAGAAGTTCAAGTGCGCCACGATCGCTGAAGCAGAAATGCTGACGCGGGCTGGCGCCACCGACGTGTTGCTGGCCTATCCCGTCGTGGGCCCGAACGTCGGGCGGTTGGTCAAGCTGGTAGCCACGTTCCCCCAGACACGCTTCTCGACGCTCGGCGACGATGCCGCGGCATTGAAGGCGCTCTCGGGAGCGTTCTCGGGACAAGCTTCCGCCATCGAGGTGTTGCTCGATATCGACAACGGAATGCACCGCTCGGGCGTCGCGACTTCCGCGGCAGGGGAACTGTATAGGCTGTTGTGCGATCTACCCGGCGTGAACCCCGGCGGCTTGCACGTGTACGACGGCCATGTCCGCGACGCCAACCCGGCAGAACGGGCGGCCCACGCCCAACGCGAGTTTGCGCCGGTCGAAGAGTTGCGGGACCAACTTAGCGGCGCCAACCTGCCAGTGCCCCGAGTCGTTGCGGGCGGAACGCCGACCTTTCCCATTCATGCCAAGCGCGCCGACCTGGAGTGCAGTCCGGGCACGTGCGTTTTTTGGGACATCGGTTACGCGACTAAGTTTCCGGACCTCGACTTCCTGCACGCGGCAGTGCTGCTGACGCGGGTTGTGAGCAAGCCCACTCCCGACCGACTCTGCCTCGATCTGGGCTACAAGGCCGTTTCGCCCGACAATCCTCAGCCGCGCGTCTCGTTGCTGGACTTGCCCGAGGCCACGCCAGTAGTACACAGTGAGGAGCACCTGACGGTCGAGACCAGTCGGGCTCGCGATTTTAAAGTGGGTGATTGCCTCTACGGCGTGCCTTACCACGTCTGTCCAACGGTTGCTCTGCACCGCGAAGCCATCGTGGTCGACCACGGCCGCGTCGTCGGTCGTTGGCCGGTGGTGGCGAGAGACAGGATGCTCACGATCTGAACGACGATTCTGCCGCCGCATAGCGCGACGCCTTAGTGGCTCACTGCCTTTCCTGAACCGTGAACCCTGAACCCTGAACCCTTTGTACAATTCGCTCGACGTCGTAAACGCAGCCGCCCCAGGTGCCGCCGCTGACGGCCTGCAAGGCGGCCCAGAGCCGCGTGTCGTCGGGCAAAGCTGGATCGGGCGCCAGGTCGTCTCGCGGCGGGCGTGAGGCCAAGACGCGGGTGCCCGCCGCGGCGTCGGGCACTTGGCCCGCTTCGCCAACGAAGTCGACGCGGCCGACCAGCGTGCTGCGGTCAACCACGATTTGAATCTGGTCGCCGTCGCAGAGTTTGCCAATCGGCCCGCCGGCCAATGCTTCGGGGCCGACGTGCCCGACGCAGGCGCCGGTGCTGACGCCCGAAAACCGCGCGTCGGTGACGACCGCCACTTCGCGGCCGAACGAAAGGTGCTTGAGCGCCGAAGTAATCTGGTAGATTTCTTCCATGCCGGTGCCCATCGGACCACGGCAGCAAAGCACAATCACGTCGCCCGCTCGAATTGGTCGCTCAGACTGTCCCTTGATGGCGGCGATCGCATCTTTCTCGCGCACGAAGACACGGGCCGGCCCGAGCTTGCGATAGACGCCGTCAGCGTCGACCACCCGCGGGTCGATGGCCGTACTCTTAATCACGGAACCTTCCGGAGCGATGTTGCCACGCGGAAAGCACACCGTACTCGTTAAGCCGCGATCGCGGGCGCGGTTGGGCGAGAGGATGACGTCGTCGGGATCTACGCCGTCCGTCGCTTGCAGCACTTCACGTACTCGCCGGCGCCGCTCGCTCTGCCGCCACCAGTCGAGAACCTGGCCGAGGGATTGTCCGGAGACGGTCAAGGCGTCGAGCTTGAGCAGGCCCAACTCACGTAAGTGAAGCATCACCTCCGGCACCCCGCCCGCCAAAAAGACCCTGACGGTCGGGTGCCCGACGGGTCCGTTGGGCAAGACGTCGACCAGCCGCGGCACGCGGCGATTGACTTCGGTCCAGTCATCGACGGTTGGACGGCGCAGGCCGGCGCTGAAGGCGATCGCCGGCACATGCAGCAGCAGGTTCGTCGAACCGCCGAATGCGGCGTGAACGACCAAGGCATTGTGGATGGCGGCGTCCGTCAGGATGTCAGCGGTGCGGACGCCGCGTTCGACCATTCGCCAGAGCGCCTTGGCGCTGCGGCGGGCCATGTCGAGCCAGATGGGCTGTCCGGACGGCGCAAGGGCGGAGTGCGGCAAGGCCAGCCCCAACGCTTCGCCCACGACCTGCGACGTGGCCGCCGTGCCCAGGAACTGGCAGCCGCCGCCGGGCGAAGCACAAGCGTGGCAGCTCAACTCGGCCGCTTCTTCGAGCGTCACTTCGCCGCGTGAAAAGCGAGCGCCCAGCGATTGGATTTTGCCGGCGTCTTCGCCGTCGGTGGGCGGCAATGTGACGCCCCCCGGCACGAGCACGCAGGGGAGTTCCTTCGACCCTGCCAGCGCCATCATCATGGCGGGCAAGCCCTTGTCGCAGGTGGCTACGCCCAGCACGCCGCGCCGCGTCGGCAGCGAGCGAATCTGCCGGCGAAAGAGGGTGGCGGCGTCGTTGCGATAAGGGAGGCTGTCGAACATGCCGGTGGTTCCCTGCGTGCGGCCGTCGCAGGGATCGGAACAATAGGCGGCAAACGGCACACCACCCGCCTCTTTGAGAACGCGGGCCGCGGCCTGGGCGAGCAGTCCCACCTCCCAGTGTCCGGTATGGTAGCCCAAGGCGATCGGCCGGCCGTCGTCGGCCCGGATACCGCCCTGCGTGCTCAGAATCAAGAATTGCGGGCCGAGCATCTCTTGCGGCGGCCAGCCCATGCCGGCGTTTTGCGAGAGGCCGAACAGATCGCCGCTCGGCCACTCGCGCAGCATTTCGGCCGAGAGCGGCAGCGTGCCCGCCGGTCCGGCCGCGCTCGTCGTGACCGCGAGAATTTCCGCTTGACCGCTATCGACGAGTTCGTCAGTTGAAAAACGAGGTGCTGTCATGGAACTATGAGTCTGTCGAAAAGGCGTCTACAATGCAATTGGTTGGCGAGTACTAGTGGTGTGTCAGCCGATTAGCCGGCAAAGTATGGTTCGACTGAGGAGATATAGTGATGAAGCTGACGATCGATGTTCCTGACACGCTAAGGCAATCTCTGGAAAGACAACTTGGCCCCGATTTGAGTCAGGCGGCTAAAGAGGCGTTGGCCGTGGCCTGGTATCAGTCCGAGCGAATAAGCATTGGGCAAGTCGCCGAATTACTAGGCATCTCCGTCTATGAGGCCGAGGGCTTGATGAAGAAAAACAACGTTTCTGCACCCTATTCGCTTGAAGACTACGACCACGACCGCGAAACGCTTGGCCGCATCCTGAAGTGATCGTCATCTCCGATACATCGCCAATTCACTACTTGGTGCTTACCGACACCATCGACATTCTCGCTGCTCTGTTTGCGGAGACTGTCGTACCACCGGCGGTGCTTGCGGAGCTTCTGCATCCCCATGCACCGCAAGTGGTTCGTGAATGGGCAAGTAAGTTGCCCGAATGGCTCGCGATTTCTTCACCGGCAACTGTCGATCCGCGATTAGAATTGGGGCCAGGCGAGGCGGAAGCCATTAGCCTGGCGATCGAAACGCACGCGACACTATTACTCATGGATGATCGGCGCGCGCGTCGCGAGGCAGAAGCCCGCGGTCTCTCTGTCGCAGGCACGGTTAGTGTCCTCGCGGCCGCGTCAAAGCGCGGCTTGATCGACTTGGCCACCACCATCGCTAAGCTTCGACAAACAAATTTCCACATCGCCGATTCGATTCTAGATCGTGTTCTCAAGGAAGATGCAGAGCGGAAACAAGGTATTCCATAACCGCGTATAGGAAACATTGATTTGGAAGGATAAAGAACGCGTCTGCCGCTTCAGCGCGCTTCTCCCCGCCGCATGGCGAGTACTCCGCGAACGGCCAAACCGACCACAAGTGCGACGGCCATCAGCAAACCGCCCGTCACGACGGTCACGACGAACAAGGTTGCGTCGCCATGTGGCGATCGCCCGAAGCCCAAGATTTCAATGGAACTCAGGCCCGCCACGCCGGCCATGATCTGCAAGAAGGGCAAGATTTGCGATAGCCCCACAACGACGCCGCCGACCACCAGCGCCCGGCCAGCCGGCCGCAGCCATGCGCACAATGCGCAACCCAGGAGAAACAGGGCCAAAGCACCGGCGAACAATCCGCTTCGGCCGCCCTCCTCGGTCAAGGGCCAGCCGAAAATGAGCGGCACGCCGAGGTTGAAAAGAAAGACAACGAACCAACCGAAATAGAGGTGCCGTGAATTGTCTGCCGTTGAAGGCAGCGCGGCGCATTCGCTCTTAGGTGATTCGTAAGGGTTCACGTAGCCATTATAGGGGCAACGTTCTTCCCAGGTTCTGCCGGCGTGCAAGCTCTAACACCTTGCCGCCCAGCGCGACGTCCTCAATGGCCAGCCCCACGCTTTTGAATAACACAATGCCTTCTGGGCTGCTGCGACCGCGAGAATTGCCGGCGACCACATCGGCCAACTCAACCACTCGAGACCAATCGAAGGCACCTTGCTTCTCGGCCTGGGCGAAATCGCCGGCTTCATGACGGCAGGCTTCGATGCTGTCGCAGACGATGTTTTCCGACCGGCGGACGACGGTTGCATCAATCTCCGCCCGATTGAGCCAGTTCGACCCGACGGCCGCGACGAACGCCCCCTCGGCCAGGCAGCCGCCATCGAATACCGGTGTGCTGCTGGTCGTTGCCGTAATCACGATGGGTGTGTTTTCGACGGCCTCTTCCGGCCGCTCAACGGGCAGCACTTCCAAGGCCAGTTCGGCCGACATGCGGTCGGCAAAGGCGCTCCGCTTCTCGGCGGTGCGGCTAAATATCCGCACGCGCCTGAGCCGGCGGACGGCTGCCACGGCCGCCAATTGCGTTTCGCCCTGATAGCCGGCACTGAAAAGTCCAACTTCTTCGGCGTCGGCCGCCGCCAGCAGCTTGGCCGCGATGCCCGTGACGGCGCCCGTGCGAAGCTGGCCAAGCCGGTCGGCCTCGACGAGCGCCACGAGCTCGCCTGAAGCTGCCTCATAGAGTCCCACCAGGAATCGCGCCCCGGATTTGGTGGTGGTATAGCACTTCCAGCCGACCAGCCCGAGATATGGGGCGGCGGCGGTCATCGAGTGCAAGACGATGCCCGGCGCCTTGGCCCTCTGCCTCGGTACGTTCATCGCCTCGCCAGTAGCGAGCCGCCGAAACGCCTCTTCGACTACGTCGATTGCCAACCGCATATCGACCAGTTGTTTGACGTCGTTTTCCGTGAGATAGAGCGGCGGCATAGATACCTTCAGGCGATCAGAAATGAAACAAAGCGCAGCGGAGGGACGGCGACTACCGTGTCGCGAAAACTACCGGACGGCTGACGCCGACCGCTCGCCACAGGCGAGCGGCACACGTCAGTGTGCCG
Source organism: Pirellulales bacterium (assembly GCA_035694685.1). Lineage (GTDB taxonomy): Bacteria > Planctomycetota > Planctomycetia > Pirellulales > JAICIG01 > DASSFG01. The sequence goes on along the minus strand of DASSFG010000245.1, from coordinate 9,119 downwards.
GTAGTACATGAAATCGAGGGCCGCTTGGCGCCGCAACGCCGCATGGGTTCGCACACACTGCCGGACGGCTGACGCCGACCGCTCGCCACAGGCGAGCGGTAAACGTCGTCCCTCCGGCATGCCGTAGCCGCACAGGTTTCGTTCGTTCTGCGTGGAGTATATCACGCTCAACGAGGGAAAGTGAAAAAACGCCGGGCCTGACAAGTGTCAGGCCCGGCCCGGTGTGGAACGTCGAGTTGCCGAATAAGTCGCTCACAAGGTGAGGGCTATTTGAGAATCTTCTTCAGCTCGTCAACGAGCGACGAGACCTCGGCTTTGGTGAATTCGTCCTCGCCATAGGCGCGGTTCGCCTTCACCTCCAGGCCGCGGTAGAAGAGCACGGTCAGCCCGGCGTCAGGGTTCAGGCCGTAATTGGCCGGACCGCTTTCGAATTCGACGGGCACGACGACCGGAATATTCTTGAGCTTTTGTTTCTCGACAAGCTTGCCCGCTTCTTCTTCCAGCTTGTCGCGGTCGTCGCCTAACAGATTGACGAAAGCCTTGAGCTTGTCGTCTTGATGTTTTTCGATGGCTTCATCGAGCTGCTTGACCAAACTGGCCAAGGCCGCGTCTGATTTTCGTGCGAAAACCATGACGACGGGGCTGCCGCCGTACTTTCAGCGGTAGCACAATTGACGGCCGATGCGCACGCCGTCGTTATCGGCGCCGGCGCACTTCACTACGTCGAATGCGTCGACCGCGTCGCCAACCTGCGGGCCGCTCTTCAGCGTGCCCGCGGCCAGCGTCGCGGCCAGCATTCCCAGATAACTTACCGATCGGATCATAGAATCGTCTCCTTCAAGTAATCGAACCATAACGGGGCTTTCACCCCGACGTTCCGCTGGTAATCTAATCAATGTTCGCTTGGCAGGGCAACAGGGCAGTTCACTCGTTGCCCGACAGGCGGCCATAGCGGCGCAATTCGGGCCAGAGCCAGGCCACGGCCGCCACGATCAGCAGCGTGCCGATGCCGCCCGACACGACGGAGATCACCGGCGAGAAGATCTCGGCCACGAGGCCCGACTCGAAGCCACCCAGCTCGTTCGAGGCCCCAATGAACACGCTATTGATCGCTGAGACGCGGCCGCGCATGTCGTCGGGCGTCAAGAGCTGCACCAACGTGTGGCGAATCACCACGCTGACGATGTCGAAGGCCCCGGTCAAAAACAGCATCGCCAATGATAATGAAAACGATCGCGAAAGACCGAAGACGATTGTGGCGACGCCAAATCCCGAGACTACCCACAGCAACGTCTTACCGGCATGCTCGATCGGCGGGCGGTGGGCCAGTAAGAAAGAGAACATCAGCGCGCCAACGGCCGGCGCGGTGCGCAGCCAACCATAACCGCGTGGACCCACCTGTAAAATGTCGTCAGCGTAGACCGGTAACAAGGCCACCGCCCCGCCCAGCAAGACCGCGAACATATCGAGCGTGATCGCCGCCAGGATGATCTTGTTCTGCTTTACAAAGCGAAAGCCGGCCAGCAAAGCGCCACCGGTAGACGTGCTCGCCTTGGCGACGTGACGCGGAACCGAGACCATCGCCAAGAGGACGAAAAAGGTAAGCGTCGAGAGGGCATCGACAACGTAGACGGGCCAGGCCAGCTTGAAGTAGCCGATCAGTTGCCCGCACGCGGCGGGGCCGACAATCGCCGCCACCTGGAAGCCGCTCATGTTCCACGTGACCGCGTTGCTGAACGCCTCACGCGGCACGATCTGCGGCAAAAGCGACGCCTTCGCGGGCTGCAAAAACGCGCGGGCCACGCCGCTGACGAACAGTGCCACGAACATCCAAGCCACAGGTCCGCGAGTGTACGAAACCCAGGCCAGAAACAGCGAGCAGGCCGCCATCGAAAGCATGGCGATCATCACGATCGTCTTGCGGTGCGAGCGGTCGGCCTGATGGCCGGCAGGCAACGTCAGGGCAATCACGGGGATAAACTGCACCAGACCGATGAGTCCCAACATCAGCTTGCTGCGAGTGCGCTCGAAGACCTCCCACTGCACGGCGGCCGTTTGCATCTGCATGCCGAAGATCGCCAGCGCGTTGCCTGCCAGATAGAGCCGGAAATTCCAAAGCCGCAACGCCGCGTACGGATCGTGCGGCGGCACGATCAAGGCCGCCGGTTCCGGCTCGCTTTCGATGCTTTCGTCCAGGCTCATCCTTGCCTAAAGAGTTTCAGCCGCGGCGGGCGGCCTGGCGAGCTGCATTTCGGCGCGGACGGCATCCATCGGGCCGTTGACTTCATCGACCTTGTCGTTGAACAAGTCACCAATCAAAAGATCGGTCAGATGCCCCTTCAGGTGCGGATACTGTTGGACGAAACGGCCGAAGCTGAAACCGTCGTAGAATTCGCATACCAGCCGCCGCATGCGATCCATGCCGCGCACGAACTCCCTTTCCCACTGGCCAAGTTGCGCCGCCGATGTGTCGCCGCGCGCAAGGCCCTCGGCCACCGCGTCGGCCGCGAGCTGACCGGACTTAAGGGCCAAGAGGACGCCCGACGAATAAAGCGGATCGAGAAAGCCGAATGCGTCGCCGACCAGCACCCAGCCGTCGCCGGCCGCCTGACGCGAGCGATAGGAATACTCTTTGGCCGCATAAAACTGGGCCACTCGCTTGGCGCCCGCCAGACGCGGTTGTAAGCCGGGGCAACGCGCCACCTCTTGGTTGTAGATCGTTTCATGGTCGCGGTCGGGCCGCTGCTGGAAAAGATATTCGTAACCGGCCACCACGCCCACGCTCACTATGTGGTTGTGCAGCGGGATATACCAGAACCAGCCCTGTTTGCCTTCGGTGCGCAACACGATCGTGCCGCCTTCGTCGCGTCCGCTATCGCGATAGGCGCCTTCCCAGTACGTCCACAAGGCGGCTTTCTTCAGCACTGGATCCCACTCGCGCAAACCAAGCCGGCTCATGATCATGGAGCTTTGTCCGCTGGCGTCGACCACCACCTGCGAGCGCACAGTCTGCTCGCTGCCATCCTCCAACTGTACGCGGACGCCCACTGCCCGCTGGCCCTCGAAGAGCACCTCCAGTACCCGTGCCCCCTCGTACACCTCGACGCCATGTTCACGGGCGTTGTCGAGCATCATCTTGTCGAACTCGCTGCGCAACACCTGCCAGGTTTGCGAACACTCGTGCGGTTTGTGCTCGACAAAATAAAACGGTTCCGAAAGCCGGCCGCGCTCATTGACGAACTGCACGCTGTATTTCTTGACGAACTGGCTGTTCTTCATCTTCTCCAGCATGCCCAGTCGCTGGAGCACCCAATACGTTTCGGGGATCAGCGACTCGCCGATGTGAAACCGTGGAAAGTGCTCGCGCTCGAACAGCTTTACACGGTGACCACCCTGAGCAAGCAGCGTGCTGGTCGTCGAACCGGCTGGTCCGCCGCCAATCACCACCACCGGAACGTCGCTTTGCCGGCTCACGAACCACCTCCTCAATTGCAAAAACACCAACTTACTTGTTGGAACAAGTATCGTCAATGTCCGACGAACGCAAGAGGTGATGCTTTGACAGTGAGTTGGTGCCAGGCCAGTGACGGAAGACGGTGGGAAGCCCGAAGCGTTACGCTTCGGGCTTCCGGGCGACCAACTCACTGTTCAGAACACCGCGGCGATAAGAGGGGCGCAAAAGAAAAGGGGGCCGAGCAGTGCTCGGCCCCCTTCCCGGTCGCCATCGAGACGGCAATTGTCAAATAATGTCCGGCAGGCTCGGCAGTGCCGGCAGGCCCGGCAACCCTGGCAGACTTGGAAGCGTCGCACTGACGCCGCTGAAGCTGGCGCTGTCGTTGGCATTCGCGCCCACCGAGACGGTGCCCAGGATCGGCAGGCTGATCGTAGCGCCATCGCTGCCGCTGGCTCCCGCAGTGAAGCCTCCGAGGGCCATCGTGCTGGGGGCGATACGCTCTTCGAGTTGATCGATTTCAAACTTACGCGACATGGTACATTTCTCCTCTCTCACGATCCATCGCCCTCCGGGCTTGCGGCCACGCGCCGCAAGTGGGGCGAATGTTGCACGGGCAAAAAGCACCCAGCGTGCCGCCGAAAATCAAGATCGGGAAGTGCGCCAAAGAAAAACTGCCGTTGGACAGGCAAAGATCGCTTCTGATTGACGCTTGGCCAACCAGCTAGAAATTCGTGCGCGATCGCGCGCGGCAGCGAGCACGATTTCCGTAGCGCGCCGGCGCCGCAAGTCAAACGGATTGCTTGCGTAATGCACTGCCGGCGGGGTGGAACAATCTTGCTTTGCTTCGCGCAGGACGGCGGCGTCGCTTTCACTTTGGCACGCATGATGCAAAACGGTTGTGACAATGGTTGCCCGACAGGTCGCGGCGCGTGGCTGCGACGGAAAAGTCGGTTAGTTATTACGTAACTGAGGAGAGAGTAACATGTGTAACAAGTTTGAAATCGATCAGCTCGAAGAACGCATTGCCCCGAGCACCGTAGGGATTGGTGGCTTCAGTCTAGGCGTGAGCGGCAACGATGGCGTCAGCATTGGACTGCCGTTGTTGGGTAACATCTCGGTGGGTGTCAACGCCAACGACACCGTGAGCTTCAGCGGCGTCAGTGCCACGCTTCCGAGCTTGCCGAGCTTGCCGATCGTGGGCAGCCTGCTCTAAGAAAGCCCAACAGAGGCGGAAGGGCCAAGTGCATTACTTGGCCCTTCTTTTTTGCGCGTGGCACTTAGGAAACGTTCACCGCGGCGTTGGCACGCTCTGTGCAGCGAGCCGGGCAGACCCGTGGATACCTACTCATGTTAGAATCCGTTCATCTTCCGCTAAGTAGGCGCGATTTTGTCTTTAGCCCCATGGGAGCCGACGGCAAATACGTCGTCAAAGACCCTCGCCGGCAGACTTATTTCCGACTTGGGCCGCGCGAGCGTCTGCTTCTCGACCTGCTCGATGGCCGACACGAACGAGACGCTATATGCCGGGAATTCCGCGAGCAGTTCAACGACGAGCTGACCGATGAAGATCTCGATGGCTTCTTGGAACTGGCCGCTTCACGAGGCCTGTTGGAAGATCGAGCCGGCACGTCGGTCGCCGATAATCAGCAAGCCACTGCTCCACCGGCCGCCGCTCCGACGCCGCAGGTTGCACCCGCCAAGCTCAAGCCGGCTGGTCAGAACATCCTGGCATGGCGGAAATCATTATTCGATCCCGATCGGCTGTTCGGTTTGCTGGAACCAGGGCTGCGCTTCTTCTGGACGCGGACCTTCCTGACCATCTCCGCCCTAATGATCGCGGCGGCGGCGGCGGTGCTGTGGCTGAATCGCGCGGAGTTTGTCAGTGACCTGGCCGCCAATCTCCGTTGGCAGACGCTGGTGCTGGGCGCCGTGGCCTTGCTAATCGTCACTTCGCTGCACGAAAGCGCCCACGGCCTGACGTGCAAACACTACGGCGGCGAAGTGCATGAAGTCGGCTTTCTGCTGATCTTTTTCATGCCCTCTTTCTTCTGTAACGTCTCCGACGCCTGGCTGCTGCCGAAGAAATCGCAGCGCCTGGCAATCACGTTTGCGGGGGGCTATTTCGAGCTCTGCTTATGGGCAGTGGCCGTCTTCGTCTGGCGGCTCACCTTGCAAGATACGCTGGTCAATTATCTGGCTTGGACCGTGGTGTCGGTTTCGGGAGTGCGCGTGCTGTTTAACTTCCTGCCGTTTATCAAGCTCGACGGCTATTACCTGCTGAGCGACGCGCTCGACATGCCGAACCTGCGGCAGCGCGGGCTCGAACGGACCGCCGCGCGGCTGCGCTGGCTGTTGTGGGGCGCAGCGAGGCCGGCCAATGAGCCTCGAGAGAAAACGCTGCTCGTCTACGGCGCGGTTTGCTGGTGCGCGTCGCTCGTCATGCTGGCTAGCATGCTATGGGCCATGGGACGGCAACTGGATCGTTACATCGGACACTGGGGCGCGGTGATCGTGCTGGCGCCGTTGGCGCTGGCCGCCGGGCGGACCATCTTTCAGGGGTTCACGAAGGGAGAAGCCAGTCAAATGGTGCGTACACGGCCCATGCGCAGTTTGTTCTGGGGCGCTTCTTTGACCGGAGTGTCGGCAGTGCTGGGGCTGGTGAAAATCGAGCAGCGAGCGACGGGTGACTTTTGCGTCGAGCCCGCCACCAGCATGCAGGTGCGGGCGCCGCTGCCGGCGTTCATCAAAGAAGTGGCCGGTGAGGAGGGCACGCACGTCTCGGCGGGCGAGCGTGTGGCGCTGTTGGAAGTGCCCGATTTGGAGAGCAAGATTGCCGGCAAGCAGGCCGAGCTGCGCGAGACCGAGGCCCAACTCAGACTGCTCAAGACCGGCACGCGGCAAGAAGAACTGGACGATGCCCGCGAACGAGTCGAAAGGGCCGTCGAATGGCGAGATCTGGCGAAAGCCGACCTCAAACGCGCACAAGCCGCCTGCGAGAAAAATCTGGCCCGGCTCGAGCAGAAAGGCGTCGAAGCCGTCGCTTCGCTCAAGCAGGCCATCGAAGACGTCGAACGAATGAGCGACCTCTACCGACGAAGAGTCGTCAGTGAGCAGCAACTCCACGAGGCGCAAACGGCGTACAAGAAGGCCAAGGCCCAACTCGCCCAGGTGCGCAGCGAAAAGGCGGCGGAGGAGAGCGTCGGCACCTTGAAGTCGGAAGAAGAGCTGGCCCGCCGTGAGAAAGAGCTCGATGAGGCCAAGGCGGCGCTTACGCTGCTCGAGGCCGGTTCGCGGCAAGAGGAGATTGAAGCCGCTGAAGCATCGCTGGCGCGACAGAAGGAAGAGCTCGCTTTCCTGGAGGAGCAAAAATCAAAGCTGCCGCTCTTCAGCCGGGTCGACGGCGTGATTACGACGCCGCACCTTAAAGACCGTGTCGGCGAATACATCGAGCAAGGCGGGTTGGTGTGCGAGATCAAGGAATCTTCGTCGCTGGAAATCGAGATCTCAATTCCCGAAGACCGCATTTCGAAGGTCAAACCCGGCCAGTGTGTCGACCTCAAGGCGCGTGCTTTGCCGTACGAAACGTTTGCGGCCGAGGTCGAACGCATTGCGCCGGCGGCGACCAGCGGCGACCATCAAAGCACCGTCGTCGTCTATTGCCGGTTGGTCAACGAATCGACGGCGCTCAAACCCGAAATGACCGGACATGCCCGCGTCTATTGCGGCAAGAAGCCCATCGGCGAGATCGGTCTCGACTACGTGCTACGGTTTATTCGCACCGAATTCTGGTGGTAGCGCCGACCGTCGTGATAGTGATTCTCCTATGAAATCCGACGTCGAATCGGAATCAGCGCTCGGACCCGCGGATCGCGCAAGTAAAGCCCGCCCCAAACCAGCACCCCGAGAACCAGTGGCACCGCGAACTTTCCTTCGAGCAATCGTGCGTGCGCCGCGACCGCGCCGCCCAGATAGCCCGTAAGCAAGATCGCGCCCAGCGCCGCCGTGCGCGGAATCAAATAGATCACTGTGCTGCCGACCTCGACGATCCCCAGGATGAGAGCGAGATGCTCGGGATAGCCGATGTCTTCGAACGTTTTCGCCATTTCCGGAGAAGTAGTGAACTTCATGCTGCCGCTGAAGAACAGCATCAGCGACGGCAGAACGCTCAGCAACCAGCCGGTCCAGATTGCACCCTTCGACGGAGAAGCCTCCGCTTGCGACGTCATTTTTCACCTCCAAAATTCCAAGGATTTGGTTGATCTCACCCAAACAGCCGCGGCGATTCATCGTAAACCATCACACAGTGATCGGCACTCGGGGGAAATCGACCTCGGTGTGGGCAAGCTCATTAAAGTAGTTTGTCAACGTCGTTAGAGCGACGTGCCCGACAACCTCGGCGATTTCCGCGTCGGATAAGCCCGCTTCTCGCGCGTCGGCGAGTTGGTCGTCCGAAACGTCACCCCGGTTGTCGAGGATGTTCTGCGCCAGGGACAAAGCGGCCTGTGTCTTCGGGTCGTCCGAAACCCCCTCGCGAGCCCAGGCAACTTGTTCTGGCTTGAGACCGGCACGCCCCGCGAAGAGCGTATGGGCGGACAAGCAATACTCGCAGCCATTGTATTGGCTCACCAATAGAGCCAGTTGCTCGCGCACGACCGCAGGCAGCACGCCCTTGCTCAGGGCGCCGCTGAATGCGAGGTAACCCTCCAGCAAAGCTGGCGAATGGGCCATCGTCTTCATCATATTGGGCACGACGCCCATTTTTGCCTTGACGCTGCGAAGCAACTCTTCGGCCTTATTGTGGGTGACAGCGGGATCAACGAGTGACAGACGGCTGCTCATGGTAAACTCCTAAAACCAACGGGTAAAACAGATTGTGATGCCGCGGCCGCTTGACGCCCCGAGCGGCTGTCCCGCGTCGACCGCGAACAATAGTATTTACCTGCCAGCCGGTGAGGCCTTACACAATTCTGCGCCCTCGGAAGCAGCAATGGCAGCTCAACACCACAAGCCGATTCAAGAGATTGTGCTGGCAGAGCTCGTCGGCCGGGAAAGCGCTGCGCGGCTGCAGAAGTGGCTGGCGGAGCAACAAGGCGATGAGCCGTTCGGTGTGCCCAGCCGGTTTGGCATCGGCACGTTGCTGGTGGTCACGGCCGCTTACGCCCTCTTGCTGACGCTTTTGCGATCGCTGCTCGATTGGGATCCGCGGGCCATCGTCTGGTTTGTGGTGTTTGTCTCTCTCGTCGGTGCGGGGCAAATGCTGCTGTTCGGCTCGCGGCGACCCCGTCAAGCGTCGCTGATCACCGGGGCGATCGCACTGCCCGCAATTGTCATCATGACTTTTATCTTTCACGGCGACGGCCGTTCGCCGCCCGAAGCGCGGCGTGTTCCGTTTGCACTGCACTGCTGTTTGGCGCCCCGGCAGGTTATCTGGCCGGCGGCGTGGTGGCCGGCGTCTTTCTCGTCATGGACGCCGTGCAACGCGGCCTGACGCGGCTCTTTCCGCTCCAGAGCGTTGCTAACGAGGATGATCTCAACGAGCTCGAGTCTTGACAGTGCGCTGCTCCGGCAGAAAGTGGCGATAGCTCAACGGTGGGACCGTCGTGTGCGAAATCCAGTTTTGGATGCGAAGATCCTTTGCGCGTTTTGTTCTCAGCAACCAAGACTT
>DASSFG010000244.1:0-2508 GCA_035694685.1 Pirellulales bacterium | reverse complement strand
CCGCGAGCAGCTTCGCCCTGTGATGGAAGCGATGGGACCGCCTCTCTTGCTTCGCTCGGGCGAAGAGCATGCCGGTCCACACAAGGCGTGGTTCTGGGATCCCGTTCAGCAGGGCGGCGGTGTGATGAGCGACATGGGATGTCACTGCCTGGGGGTCGGCTGGTATGCCCTGACTCCGCCCGACAAACCGGTGCGGTTCTTGGAACCTCTGTCCGTCTCGGCCGACCTGGCCTTGCTCAAATGGGGCCAGCCGCGCTGGCGCCGTGACTTGCTCGACAAGTTCGGTGTTGACTATGGCAAGACGCCGGCCGAAGACTACGCCACCGGCATCGTCACCTACCGCAATCCTGAAACCAGTCAACGGGTGCGCAGTCAATTCTCAGTCTCCTGGATGTTCGACAAGCAGGGCATGCGGCTCTCGCTGGAAGGGTTGGGCGCCGGCTACGGCTTCGACATGAGCACGTTGCGCTCTTCGCTCGACGTCTTCATCGGCGATGTGGCCGCGGCGGGCGTGGCCGATAGCGAATCGGCATTGGAAAAATCGCAATCGAGCCGCGGTTTGCTGGCCGTGCAGCCCAACGAGGCCGATCTCTACGGTTACACCGACGAGAACGAAGACGCGATCGCTTCGTTTCGCCAAGGTCGCTCGCCGCTGTTGGATTGGAATTACGGCGTCGAAATCGTGCGGCTGACGATGGCGGCCTATTTATCGTCGGAGCGGAAGACCACCATCGACCTGACCGACCGCGAAACGAACAAGTTTTTGGAGAGCTACTTACCGCTCATCCAACAAGGCCGCGGCGGCGAAGTGTTGTAGGGTGGGACAAGCGAGCGCAGCGAGCGCCGGCCCACCATAAAATGACGAATGTCTAATGACGAATGACGAAAGAATGACGAAATCCGAATGACGAATTGCGGCAAGGAGAGCAACGATGGTGAACATTGACATTAACTACCAAGGTCAGCTCCACTGCGAGGCCGTTCACGCTCCTTCGGGCGCGAAGCTGGCTACCGACGCCCCGAAAGATAATCACGGCAAGGGCGAGTCGTTTTCGCCGACCGACCTGGTGGCCACGGCGTTGGGAACTTGCATGCTTACGGTGATGGGCATCGTAGCCCAACGGCACAATATCTCGCTGGAAGGCGCCAAGGTGCGCGTGGTGAAAGATATGGCGACTTCACCGGTCCGACGCATCGGCAAGCTGACGGTCGAGTTCCACGTCCCGGGCAACGTAGCCGAGGAGCAACGCAAACTGCTCGAACATGCGGCACATACCTGCCCCGTTCACAAGAGTTTGCACCCGGAGATTAAGATTCCGGTAACATTCCACTGGGGCGCATGAGGCCCGGGACAAGGAGGACAAGGGGACAAGGAGGACAAGGGGACAAGGAGACAAGGAGACAAGGAGACAAGGAGACAAGGAGACAAGGAGACAAGGAGAGATGAGAACGCCAGCTAGCTTTCTCCTTGTCGCCGTGTCTCCTTGTAATAAAGCGTACGTTTTGACGTAGTACCCGATAAAGAGCCAGTATGAAAGCCGACTACTTCAACCTCTCCGGCCGAGTGGCCCTGGTGTCGGGCGCGGCGAGCGGCATGGGCCGCGCCATGGCGCTGGCTCTGGGCGAATACGGCGCCGACCTGATGCTGGCCGACCGCAATGCCGCAGGGCTGGAACAGGCGGCACGTGAAATCGCCCAGCTTGGCCGCCGCGCTGTCGCCGTACCTTGCGACGTTTCGCAACCAGACCAGATTCGGACGATGTTCCGCCAACTCGACCGCGAATTCGGGCAAATCGACTTCCTGGGCAACGTGGCCGGCGATTCGATCATGGGCAAGCCCGAAGAGATGCCCATCGACGACTTGAAGGCTGTCCTACAGAATCTCGTCGTCGGCCGGTTTTGCATGTGCCAGGAAGCGGGGCGACGGATGCTCGCGCGTGGTCGCGGCAGCATCGTCAACATTGGTTCGCTGGCCAGCCTCACCGCGCTGGGCCGCGGGCACATTGCCTACAGCATGGCAATGGGGGCCGTCGTGCAAATGACACGCGAGTTGAGCACGGAATGGTCGAGCGCCGGCGTGCGCGTCAACGCGATTTTGCCGGCTCAGGTGATGAATGCCGGCCTCGAAGAGCGGATGAAGGCCGATCCGGGCCTCCAGCAGACGTGGCTGCGGGGAATTCCCGCCGGCCGCTTCGGCCGCCCTGACGACATTCGCGGGCTGGCGGTGCTGCTCGCCTCAGATGCCTCGAGCTGGATCACCGGCGCGTTGATTCCGATGGACGGCGGCAATCTCGCCCTCAATGGCGGCGGTTCGGTGCGGCCAAAGCCGTCAGCATAGGGCGCAGCTCTTCGGCTGCCCTCTGGTGGCTCCTAACGGTGAGTAGGCCCGGCAGAAGTGGCGATAACGGTAGGGTGGGACTCGCTTCGCTCGTCCCACCCTTTTCTAGGTTGGTCAAGCGGTAATTTTTCGGCGATGGACTTCCCTGATTTTTCGCACCGTGAGCGGTC
>DASSFG010000243.1:0-3024 GCA_035694685.1 Pirellulales bacterium | reverse complement strand
AATAGATGCCGCCACACTCGTTGTCTTTGCCTGCCAGGCCGAACGAGTCGAGAATCTGCACTTCGTACCGGCCTTGCAGGTAACAGCCACTGTTGCCGCGGCCCTGCCCGCGGGCTTCGGGCATGAACGGTGTGCGGAACTCCAGGTGCAAGGTGCAACTTCCGAACTTTTGCTTGCTCGTAGCGGAGGGAATGAGCAGTCCATCGTCGCTGACTCGACTGTTCTCGAAGGCGTCGGCATTCTTGCCGTCGAAAAGTACGACGGCCTTCTCGGGCGGCTTCCGTCCGAGCGTGGTGCTCTTGCGCTCGGTGCGGGCGAGCTTGCCCACTACGTCGCCCTCGCTCGAGGTCATCGTCAACGTGCCGTTTTCGATACGGCCGGCGCCTTGCGGCTGCTCAAACACGGCCACTCCGTTCTTCAGCTCGCCGTCGCCCTCGTAGACTTCCTTGTTCCAGCCGTCGCCCGGCAAGCCGCCCAGGTAGAGCACGGTGCGGAACTTGCCTTTGCCCAGGGAAATCACGCGCGCTCCGGTTTTCAAAGCGCCAAGACCGGTATCGAGCTCGCCGATGTATTCGCCTTGGATGGCAAAGTCGGGGTCGGCGGCGGCCGCCAACGGATCGTCGTAGGTCGGGTTTTCCTTTTGCTCGGCGGCGCGTGTCCCGACCGCGGGCAGAGTGCATAAAACGGCAAAGACGAAGCGACGACCGAACATCTGAGTTCTCCCAAGACAGGTGGCGGCGAAAGTTGGGGTTCAACGTCGCTTCATGGTAGCTTGCGGCCCGCGGCAAACTCAAGGCGCGGAAGACGCGGACGGCGACGGTGACACCGCCGTTATGCCGCACGGGAGGGGCGATGGCCGGGTCGAAATGGCCCAGCAGACATGGGCTCGGTCTGGATGCGCGGCAGCTCGCGAAAGGCCCGCGCAATGACCCGCCACGAAGAACCCGTGGCGCGTCCGCCGACACGGGGATAATGCTCGACCGCTACTTCGGCAAAACGAAAGCCCGCCCGACGGCATTGGCACATCAGCTCGGCATTGATGCAGGCACCCGAGGCCGTCAAACGTAAGCGGTCGATTACCTCGCGGCGGAAGAGCTTGAAGGCGCAATCGAGGTCGCGCGTTTCGACGCCATAGGCCACGCGCACCAGCCGTCCCCAAGCCCAGGCGTTGAATCGCCTTTGCAGCGACTCGACTCGGCAACGGCGGTATCCGACCACGAAGTCGTGGCCCGGCAGCCTGGCGAGCAGTTTCTCGGCGTCGTGAAAATCGAATTGTCCGTCGCTGTCGCAAAACATCACCAGGTCGCCGGTGGCCGCCAACAGCCCGCTGCGGATGGCGGCGCCATAACCGCGATTCTCATAGTGTCGAACCAACCGGATACGCGGATCGAATCCGGCGAGGTGCTCCACTCGCTGAGCGGTCGCATCCCGCGAGCCGTCATCGACGACAATGATTTCCAGCATCTCGCTGAGCGGCTCCAGCGCGGCGACGGCGGCCCGCAGCGTCAAGGTAATGCACGACTCTTCGTTGTAGGCCGGCAGGCAGAGCGAAAATTTGCCCGGCCAAAAAGAACGGGCGACCGACTCCGGTAGTACAGTCCGCAAGGTCGCGCAACTTGACGGCGCCGGAGTCTTCAAACGAGGACCGCCCGTCAAAGGACCGCCTATCAGTGGTTCGACGTTGGCCATCGTAGTGCTCCCATACGTGTATCGGCTGACTTATCTCGCCCAAGCAACAGAAGCTCGTCGGGCCGCAGAAACCATCGTTGCCGTACCAGCACGCTGACGTCGCTCGGCAGCGAAGGGGCGAGCCGAGCATAACCGTCGGCGGTGGTGATTAAGAACCTGTCAGCGGGCCATTGCCGGCAAAAATCGCGCGCCTGGTCTATGTGGTGCATCAGGTTAACTTGTGGACCGAGGTAAAAGACCAGGCTGGGACGCCAATAGCCGAAGGTTCCGACCGTCACCAGTCCGGTCGGGCTTTGCCGCCGAACGGCGTCAGCGAACGTCCGACTCGTCTGACACCGGCCGACTTCGACCGCGCCGAATCCAAACAGCAACAGCACGGATGCCACGGCGCTGGCAGCGAACGCCACGGCGACGCGGCCCCTTTGCGAGCAGGCACTAAACCAAAAACAGAGGCCGCTGCCTGCCACCAACGGCAGACCGACCACGGCCAAGATCGTACCTTCGCCAAGCAACCTTCGGGCGACCAGCGGCAGCGCGATCGACACGACAACTCCGACCAGCCCGAGCATTGTCCAGGCAGTGCGAAGTAGCAACGCCGGCACCTGACATTCGCCGGCCAGCCAGGCGTCAAGCCAGTGCCCGGCCAGCAGTGCCAAGGGTGGATAAATAGGAGCGATGTAATTGGGCAGCTTCGTCGCCGCCAGCGAAAAGAAGACCAGGTACGTGCCGATCCAGCAGAACAACAAACTGTAGCGGGCACGGCCGGCGTCGCGGTCCGCCAGGCGTGACTTTAAGAGTACGGCAATCGGACCTAAAAACAGCGACCAGGGAAAAAACCCGACGACGGCCGCGATCAGGTAATAGAAGATGGGCCCGTGATGATTTTCCAGCGGGTGCAAAAACCGCCCGACGTTGTGCCGGCCGAAAAAACCGGCCAGCCACGCGCCGTCGGTTTGTAGCCCGACCGCCACGTACCACGGCCCCGCTACGGCGCACACAATCGCTAGTCCCATCAGCGGATGAAGTGGGCCGATACTTTGCCAGACGTGTCGCGGTCGCAATCGCCGCACAAGAGACTGAAGGGCGCGGCGGGCCACGATCAGCCAGCCGGTCGAGCCGTCGTCGGCCGCGGCTGCTTCAAGGGGCGTCGAGAGCAGCGAAAACAGACCGATGGCGATGACCGGTAACAGTCCGATAGGGCCCTTGGCCAGCAGGGCCATGCCGGTCGCGGCGTACATCCCGGCGAGCGCGAGGAAAGTAGGGTAGGACCGACGAGGGGAACGATCGCCGGCCCCGTCGGAGCTAGCCCGGTGGGCCGGCGCTCGCAAGCTCGCT
>DASSFG010000242.1:0-2182 GCA_035694685.1 Pirellulales bacterium | reverse complement strand
CGCGTGCGTTTGACGGTCGAACTGTTGACGTGCATGGAACTGGTCTCGCACGAAACATTTCGCCAGCTCACTGCCGCTGAGCTTGACGACCGCCGCCGCCGATTGGACGAACTCGGCGGTGACTGAACGAGAGGCCGATCCGCCGGTTTGCGACGGCATGACTAAAAACGCAACTGCCCGTGCTGTCAGACGTTCTGACACACGGGCAGGCCAGCGAGCGGAGAGGACAGGATTCGAACCTGCGGACCAGTTTCCCGGTCACGGGTTTAGCAAACCCGCGCTTTAGACCACTCAGCCACCTCTCCGGAGCTTGACTTTTTCTTCGTCCGGGCGGATCAGCCCATTCAAAGCGATTCTATGCATTACGATCGAGGCTGCAAGGGCCGGTTTTGCCGATGCCGCCGAGACCTGCCACCACGAGCCATTTTTTAGAGTATACATGCTGGATAACCTTTGTGCCGACCCCAATCGCTCGATCAGCCATGCGCCGAATCGCCGTTGTCGCTCTGCTCGTAATCGTCTGCCAAAACATGACGGCCGCCGCTGAAACGGCGGTGAAAAGTGCTTTGTCGTCGATCAACGCGGCTGACCTCCGTCGGCACGTCGAACGACTGGCCGACGATACCCTGGAAGGCCGCGAAGCCGGCAGCCGGGGCGGTCAGGCCGCCGGCCATTACCTGGGCCGCGAGTTCCAGCGGCACGGGCTCGCCGGGGGCGCCAACTCGCGCAGCTATTACCAGTCGTTCGGCGCGCAATATCGCAACATTCTCGGCTTGCTGGAAGGGAGCGACCCTAAATTTAAGAGCGAAATGTTGCTTATCGGCGCTCATTACGATCACGTTGGTTACGGGAACGCTCAGAACAGCTACGGCCCGACAGGCTACATCCACAACGGCGCCGACGACAACGCCAGCGGGGTGGCGGGGCTGCTCGAGCTGATCGAAGCCTTTTCGAGACTGGAGCAGAGGCCGAAGCGATCGATCTTATTCGCGCTCTGGGACGGCGAAGAAAAAGGCCTACTGGGCTCCGAGCATTGGGTGTCACAGCCCACCGTGCCCTTGGAGCGAGTCAAACTGGCCATCAATCTCGACATGATCGGCCGTCTAGGGCGAAATCGGGTCGAGACGTATGGCATCCGCACCACCTACGGCCTGCGACGCTATGTGAGCATGGCCAACGCCGTCAGCGACCTGCCGTTCGACTTCTCGTGGACCATGCGTGAAGACAGCGACCACTATTCGTTTTATAAGCGCAACGTGCCGGTGCTGATGTTCCACAGCGGCCTGCACTCCGACTATCACCGCCCCAGCGACGACGTCGAAAAACTCGACTTCGCCGGCATGGAACGCATCACTCAGATGCTGTTCACCTTCCTTCACGATACGGCCGATGCCCCGAAGCTCTACGGTTTTCGCAGCGCTTCACGAAGCGAAAATGCCGAGACGCGCCGCCGGCAAGAGCAGCCGTTGCCGCCTTTGCCTTCGCGACTCGGCATCGCCTGGCGGCCTGCCGACGAAGGCGGTCAAGGCGGCGTGGTCGTCGCCAACGTAATGCCAACCTCGCCGGCGTCGCGAGCGGGCCTGCGTGTGGGAGACCGTATCGTACAGTTCGCCGACCAAGAAGTGAAACGCGGTGCTGACCTGCGCGACCTGGTGCTCACGGCCGAGAGCCCGGTTTCAGTCAACGTCGAGCGGTCCGGCGCTCAGCAGCCCCTGAAGTTCAACGTGCAACTGACGGGCCCACCGATCCGGCTGGGCATCTCGTGGCGTTCCGACGACGCCGAGCCGGGCGTGGTGATCGTCGCACGCGTCGTGCCCGGCTCGCCTGCGGCGAACGCCGGCATTCGCGTGAACGACCGCATCTACGAGGTCGCGGGGCAGGCGTTCTCTGGCGATGCTGAGCTCCGCCAACTTCTTGCCGAGCATGTCGGCCCGCTCGATCTGCTCACCGAGCGGCAAGGGCGTCTCCGCCGCATCTCGCTGACGCCCCTTTCCGCGCCGGCAACGGAGTTTTAGGAAATAGACGAGGTAGGATAAAGTTCGTTGCTGGCGCAACGTCGCGAATGCAGTAGGGTAGGACTGGCCTGCGCAAAATGCTCGGGTTTGAGGCCAGAACGAGGTGAAATCTTATTGCTGAATTTGTTCCGCTCCGCCCCCGCCGGGCTTGTCCCGGTGGAGCGGTG
>DASSFG010000241.1:0-4974 GCA_035694685.1 Pirellulales bacterium | reverse complement strand
GCTTGCAACAACACTCATCGACGTATACCGGAACGACGACGTGCGTGTTGCTAGATGGCAATTTGAAGTCGGGGATCATGATTCCCCCGGGTGCCATTTTCATGCGTCGGCCAATCAGCAAGAACACGGTGCAGGTTTGTTTCCGACATGGTTGAAAATACCGCGATTGCCTGGTCTGCTGTTCTCGCCGATGGACGGGCTGGATTTCCTTCTCGGTGAACTGTTTCAATCAGAATGGGAGAAGGCGGTCGGTGAAGATTCACAGCATCGAAATGGCTGGGCGCAAAGCCAGCGGCAACGGCTCGATAAGCTGCTTAGTTGGCAGTTGAAGCAAGTGCGAGCGAACAAGGTCGGTACACCATGGATGAGTCTAAAGAGGGCAAAGCCGACGGCTGAAATATTTTCGGGAAAATAACCCAAACCTCAACTCACTGCCGGCCGGCGGAAAACCAACAATAAGCGTTTCGATCTCGTTACCCGCCGCCTCTGGCAGAGAGATGGCAACAGCCTCATATTACGTGACCGCGTTGTGGATACCGTTGCGGTTGCAGCCTGCAAGTGCCTCCAGCGACGCATAATATCAATTCCCTCTTGCAGATCGCTTTCCTGATCGTGAAGCTCGCTAACCACCCTTCGGAGCAATACACTGTTTGCCTCACGAGGTTCAAGCTTCAGCAGGCCGCCACCAAGTGGATGGCCTTCAATCTCGCAACTCAGCCTGGTCAATGGATCATTCCACCGCCGTTGCAACTCGGTGACGCTAAGTGTTCCGTTCATGCGGACGACATGCACGGAGTTCGTTGCCACGCAACCAGCATGGTTGGCGACGAGGGCCGGGGCTTCGCCGCTCATATACGACAAGAAAGCGTCAGGTACGCAAACGTCGGGCACGACATACCAAGGCGTTCGGTTGCGGCACTTGTATGCTTCACGCGCCATGCGACCGTCATCGGAGTCGATGTACTTTTTGACCGCTTGTGGAACGTCCTGCCGTGCGTCAAGTCGGAGCAGAAAGTTGGGTGAGTCATTCCGCATCCATTTTTCTACCGTCGATGCGTTGATCGTCGTTCCCACGAGGTCTCGACCATTGCGGACGGCTGGGGCCAGGAGCCGGTGGTCGATTCCCCGCGACCTGGCAAGACTCGGCCTAAGATGAAAGAAATCGTTAGCGCCCGTGACGTAACCGATGCCTACGCGTGCGATATCGGAGAGGCGACAAGTCGTGGCCGATTCTGCGAGCGCGCGGTAAGCGTCGAGGGTGCGATCGGGCAAAACAAAAGGTCGTAGCCGTCGCCCAGACCGCTGCCATTCCGCCAGACTTACGCGACGCACACCCCTTGGCGGATGTTCGCAGGCGTCGAAGCGGTCGAGAGCGCTAAATAAGAAACTGCGCGATTTTCCACCGAAACCTTCGCAGTAGAGGAGCCAACAGTCTTCCGATAGATCAGGAAAAAGCCTGTCTCGAACCGCCACGATATGAACGGTGTTGAAACATCGAAGCAGGTAATCGAGTAAGGGCGCGGCATACGGGGCGTGGCCGATTTCGGCCGGCACCACGAAAGCCATACGCCCGCCCGGCTTGAGGAGCGAGGCCGTCGCCACAAGGAACGGCGCCCATGAAGATGACAAGGCGCTGAACCTTGCCCCATGCATCGCACACAATGCCAGTGCGGTCGACCGCACTGCACCGGTAAATCGCTGGTATCGGATAAAAGGAGGATTACCGGCAGCACATTCGAAACGTTCGTTCGTATCAATCGCCCAGGCGAAGAAATCACCCGCATGGATGAGCGATTTGGGCGAACGCTTTTGAAGGGCCGCGGCCGCGGCAGGATCGCCTTCCACACCGAAGCTGTTGGTGTGGGCCGCGAGGAACCGGCCGTCGCCACAGGCGGGATCAAGAAGCCGGTCGGTGTGCGCCGTCACAGCCCAGCGGACGAGTGACCGGGCTACGCCATCCGGCGTGTAATAGGCCCCAAGCTGTTTCCGTCGCTCGATATCCATTCTGCCGGACTCGTCATGAAGGCGATCTTTTTGGGGCAGTGTACAGGTGGTCGGCAGCTCGGTCAATCCCCTGGTCGGTCCAATGTGCCGCTCGACCGTCAGGTCGACGAATTAAGGGCATTCTCGCGCGACGAGATACCCGCCAAGTCGTGCCAGCGGCCGAGATACTCTTCATAGTGTACGAACTGCACGGGGCAGACGGAGAGCTTGTCGCTTTTGTCGGGCTTGACGCGGCAGGCGTAAGCTGCCGCTGATAATCGCCTCCGTTGTGTATAAGATAGGACCATGACCGATTGTCCTCCCTCCCCGCTCGTAGAAGCGGTCGGTATCAGCAAATCGTTTCCGGGCGTGCGCGCGCTGGACGACGTTTGCCTGAGCTTGGGACGCGGCGAAACGCTCTGCGTCGTGGGCGAAAACGGGGCGGGCAAGTCGACGCTCATGAAGATTCTCGGCGGTGTGTATACGGCCGATGCCGGCGAAATCCGCCTCGATGGCCAACCGATCGAGATCGGCAGCGTCGATGCCGCTCAGCGCCTCGGCATCACGCTCATCCACCAGGAGCTGAACCTGGCCGAAAGCCTCGACGTAGCCGGCAACCTGTTTCTCGGCCGTGAGCCGCGTTGGGGTGGGCCGCTCGGCCTCATCCGCCGCAGCATCTATGCCGACGCCGCGACCGTCATCGAGCGGCTGGGGCTCGATTGCTCGCCGCGCACGCCGGTGGCGCGGCTTTCCATCGGCCAGCAGCAGCTCGTGGAAATTGCCCGGGCGGTCACGCTCGAGAGCCGCGTGCTGATCATGGACGAACCCAGCAGCAGCCTCACGCAGCGCGAGACCGACCGCTTGTTCGCGGTCATCCGCGATCTGAAACGCGACGGCGTGAGCATTCTGTACATCTCGCACCGATTGGCCGAGGTGCGTGAAGTAGCAGACCGCGTCACCGTACTTCGCGACGGCCGCAACGCCGGCGAACTGAGGCGTGAGCGAATCTCGCACGATGCTATCGTGCGGCTCATGGTCGGCCGCGACGTCAAACAGTTCTTTCACCGCACGGTGAGCGACATGCCGCAAATTGCCGCCGAAGCCAGGCCGGTGCTCGAAGCCCGCGATCTCGTGGCGCAGGCCTCGCAAAGACGGCCGGTCCGCTTCGAGGTCCGCGGCGGCGAGATCGTCGGCATGGCCGGCCTGATGGGCGCCGGTCGCACCGAGCTGGCCGAGGCCCTCTTCGGCGTGCGGCGATTGCTCGCAGGTGAAGTAGCCGTCGACGGCAAGCGGGTGCGATTGCGCTCGCCGGGCGACGCCATCGCCGCCGGCATCTATCTGGTTCCCGAAGACCGCCGCAGTCAAGGCTTGCTGTTGGCCCAGAGCGTCAAAGAAAACATCAGCCTCCCCTCGCTCGAACGGCTCAACTTTTTCGGTCTGGTGATGCGCTCCGCCGAGCGTGAATTGGCCGAGCGGATGAGCCGGCGGCTGAATATTCGCACCCCGCACGTCGAGCAGCGGGCAGGCGTGCTCAGCGGCGGCAACCAACAAAAGATCGTCATTGCCAAGTGGCTGGCCCGCGTCTGCCGCTTGCTGATCCTCGATGAACCGACGCGCGGCATCGACGTGGGGGCCAAGGCCGAAATCTATGCCCTGATGCGCGAGCTGGCCGAGCAGAATATCGGCGTGCTGATGATCTCCAGCGACCTGGAAGAGATACTAGGCGTGAGCGACCGCGTGCTGGTGATGCACCAGGGCGACCTGGCCGGCGGACTCACGCGAGCGGAAATGAGCGAGCAAGCCATCATGCGGCTTGCCACCGGAGGCTAAGCGCACGAATGAAAAAGTTGTTGGGTCTGGCCGCCTTTCTCGTCTTACTTTACCTGCTCATGCTCTGGGCTGATGACAGTGCCCGATCGCTGCCCAACCATTTCAACCTGGGCAAGCGCATCGGGCTGTACGGCGTGATCAGCCTGGGGGCGGGCATCTTGATCATTACCGGTGGCATCGACCTCTCGATCGGCTCGGTCGTGGGCTTTTGCGCCACGGTGATGGCTATGTTGCTCACCAACCCGCACACTCACTGGCATCCGGCCGCCGCCACCGCCGCGGTGCTAGGGCTGGGGGCGCTCATCGGGCTGGTGAACGGGCTGATTGTCACCAAGCTGAAAGTGCAGGCCTTCGTCGTCACACTCTGCGGACTGTTTATTTACCGCGGTGCCGCCCGCTGGCTGGCGGGCGACAAGGTGCAGGGCCTAGGCAATTCGTTCCCACGGTGGAAATACTTGCTGGCCAAAAGCCACGACGTGCTGGGCCTGCCGATGTCGCTCGTGATCTTTCTGGCGCTGGCGGCGGTGGCGACGGTTTTTTTGCACCGGAGCGTTTACGGCCGTTATCTGTTTGCGATTGGCAGCAACGAGCAGGCCGCCCGTTACGCGGGCGTGCCGACCGACCGTTACCGCATTGCGGCATACGTCCTCTGCTCGACGCTGGCCGCCTTCTTCGCCATTCTGTTTTTGATGGAAGAGAATTCCGTCCAGCCCAGCAACACGGGCAGTTTTTTCGAGCTTTATGCCATTGCCGGAGCGGTGCTGGGCGGCTGCAGCTTGCGCGGCGGTGAAGGAAGTGTGCTCGGCATTCTGATCGGCACGGCGATCATCCGCATTCTGCCGACCTTCACGCAAATGTGGCGCGTCGACGCCTCGCTCGAATACACCGTCATCGGCGGCGCCCTCTTGCTCGGGGCCTTGCTCGACGAGTTCCTCCGCCGCCGGGCCAAGTAACCTGGCCCTTGTAGCTAGAATTTCCGGCCGTCAGGTCAGGGACGGGTTTCTCACGAACTCCGCTACGGCCGACGAACGATCCGGTCTAAGGCGCCGGATCGAGGGTAGGGTCTTAGCAGCGAGTTGGTGGCGACGTAGTTGGTTAGTAACAGTTTAGCTCCCTGACCGTGGCCGAGCGTCGGATCGCAGGCGGCGGCCGAGCCAAGTG
>DASSFG010000240.1:0-8418 GCA_035694685.1 Pirellulales bacterium | reverse complement strand
GCGATGGTGAGGGTTTGCCCGGCGGTGACCGCAGGCGCTCCCGCGGCACCGATATCCACCGCTACCTGGTAGCCATGGCCGTCGGTCGTCAGGCCGTTAAGCGTGTTGGACGAGGCGGCGCCGGCGCCCGCACCGGCCAGGGTGGCGGTGGCGTGCGTCGAGGTGCCCAAGGAAAGATTATTGAGTCCGACGCCCGACGTGCTCGAGAAGCCAACGAGGTTGACGGTGGCCTTGGTGGCGCTTTGAGCAACGTTTACGGTCACGTCGCTGTTGGGCGACGAGGTGTTGTGCAGCGAAGGATTGAATGAAGTCACGTTGATGTCGGCGGCGCTGTTGAAAACGCTGCCGAGGTTGCCCGCCACGTTGAAGGCCTTGCTGCCGTTTAACAGGAGGTCGCCGCCGAAGACCGTGGTCTGTCCGATGCGGTCGATGCTTTCGATGGCACTATCGACCTGCACCTGGTTGGCGGCAATTTCGGAAGAGGAAATGGCGCCTTTGTTCGCTGACGCTTGCACCAGACCGGAAATATCGTTGAGCAGGGTGCCAACCTGGGACAAAGCGGCGTCGGCCGTGGCGACGATGTTGTTTGCCCGCTGGCTGTTGGTGATGGCCTGGCCAATGCCCACGACTTCGCTGCCCAGCACGGAGCTGGCGATCAGGCCGCTCGGGTCGTCCTTGCCGGAGTTGATCCGCAAGCCGGTCGAGAGACGTTCCAGGGAGGTCTGCAACGAGGCCTGGTTGTTGTACAGATTATTCTGCGCTTGCAGCGAGGTGAGATTGGTGTTGATACGGGTCATCGTCGATTTCCCAAATTGGTGTAGGAGGGACTAGGTCCAAGCCTGACGGGAGTCTGGAGTGTCACTCATCCCGAACCAGCTTGCCTGCGAGGTGGATTGGCCAGGTCTCACAATCCTGCCACGCAGTCTTTTATTTGTTTATCGGTCTGCCCGGCCGGCCCACTCGACATCCATGCCAGCGCGGCCCAAAAGCTCGCGCCGGGCGTCTCTAAGCCGTCTATCGGCAAATCATGGTGCGCTCTTTGGAGAAAATGTGCGGCGGCCCGGGCAGGCGCACCATAAAGGCGGCAAAATCGCTACAAAGGGGTTCAGGGTTCAGGGTTCAGCGACGCGCAAGCGGATGTGTCGTTTAACCGCAGGGCCAGCGGCCCGCGCGGTCGTTGGGGTTTGCGCGGGCCGCACCCAGAGGATACCCGCCTGCGGTAAAACGATGGTTCGTCTTAAACCCTGAGCCTGAACCCTGAACCCTATTCCTTGGGCTTGCCAAGCTGGCGGGTGTCCTTCGGCTCCAGGCGGCTGGCGCGCAGGTTCTCGCGCTGAATGGCCTCGTAAACTTCCTGGCGATGGACGGGAATCTCCGCCGGCGCATTGATGCCCAGCCGCACTTTGTCACCGCGGATATCGACGATCGTGATCACGATGTTATCACCGATCATGATGCTTTCGTCGCGCTGTCTCGACAAGACGAGCATCGGTGGCTCCTTAAGGCGCAGGCTTGGGGCTAGGCGCTCTTTTTGAGGGTGGAGGACGCGGTGGTCAGTTCATGCTGCAAGGGAAGGTCGCCGTTGGCCACCACCTGCCGCCCTAATTGGCACCGCAGATTGATGACGACCGGGGCCTTCAAGTTCAAGGTGATCGACCGTTCGTTTTTGCCGACGATGGCCAGCACCTGGGCGTCTCTGACCTGCTCCAGTTCCAGCACCGCCAGCTCGCTGCGATATACTTTGAACTGATAATGCGGCACAAACCGGCGTGGACTTACCACGGCCAGGGCCACCTCGGGCCGGGTCGTCGACTGTAGCCAGCCGAGCGCGCTATTACCTGCGTCGGCCAGCAACACCCATTGCCGGCAATCCTCAAAACCCAACAATCCGTTGGGAAAGTGGATCGTATCGCTGGGCTCCAGCTCCAACGAACCGAAACGGGTGGTGCGAATTTGCATGGCAACGCCCTTGCGTCCTTGTTGGGCAACAATTTGTGTCGCCCTGGAAAGAGCGCACATTGGGTAGATCGGCAGATGACGCCGCAGGCTTTAACGGCCTGTCTCAGCCGACGGCCCCGGCAAGAGTGAGCTCAGCCGGCCCGTCTCCAGCAGCCCCTGGGCGCGTTCCACCTCACGGTAATAGTCGCGCCGCTCCAGGAGTCGGCCCGCTTCCTCATCGATCACCGCGATGACGTCGCGGTGCAACTGCAAGGCCGAGGCGGTCACTTGCGCCGTCACCGGGCCCTCAATGGTGTCGCGAATCGCACGCGCCTTGCTCGGTCCGCAGGCCAGCAGCAGACACTGCCGCGATTCGAGAATCGTGCCTACGCCCATGGTGATTGCCAACCTTGGCACCTGCTCGGCGCTGCCGAAAAAGCGTGCGTTGTCACGGACCGTTTCCTCGGTGAGCGTCTTTAACCGCGTGCGGCTGCCGAGTGACGATCCTGGCTCATTGAAGGCGATGTGGCCGTCGCTGCCGATGCCCAGCACCTGCAAGTCGATGCCGCCCGCCTCGGCGATCATCCGTTCGTACTGCTGGCAAAAGGCCTCGAAGTCGAGGGCCCGGCCGTCGGGCACGTGGGTCTGGCGCGGTTCAATGTTGAGCTGATTGAAGAGGTTCTCCTGCATGAACCGGCGATAGCTTTGCGGGTGCGTCGGGCTAAGGCCGACGTATTCATCGAGGTTGAACGTGACCACGCTCGAAAAATCGAGCGCTTCCTCGCGGTGCAAGCGGGCCAGCTCTCGATACATACCCAGCGGCGTGCTGCCGGTGGCCAGTCCCAGCACGCAGTTGGGCTTGCGCCGCACCAGCCGGGCCACGAACCGCGCCGCGGTCCGCGCCACACCTTGTGAATCCGGTTCAACAATCACGCGCATTTTATGGGGGTCCTCTGACTTCTTACCTGCCCAGGTGACAAGGTAAAGGATGAAAGGTGAAGGATGAAGGATGAAAAAACGCTTCTGCCTTCATCCCTCATCCTTCATCCCTCATCCTTCATCCTTCATCCCTCATCCTTCTGCCTTCGCCAGTCCCACCCTACGACGGCAAAGCAGACGGCGCATCGCGCGATTCTTCGACCACGCCGTGAACGTAGCGCAAATAAATCGCGGAAATGTCCGAACGCTTGACGATGCCGATGACGCACGGGAGCGTGCCCTCGTCCACCAGCGGCAGCTCGGGCTGATCGTTCTCCACAAACATCTCCAGGGCGCGGTCAAGCCGGTCGTTGGCGCGCAAGGGAGTGACGTCGCCGCGCATCAGATCGGCCGCCAGCACCAAGGGGCCAATGTGCGGCGATTGCGAAGCCAGGTGGATGTCTTCCAACACGACCACGCCCAACAGGTGACCTTCGGCGTCGGTCACCGGCAAGGCATGATACGACGTGCGACTAAAGCGTTTTAAGATCTCGGACAAGGGATCGCCGAGTTGCAAGCTGGGAAACTCTTGCGGCGTGGTAACGAATTGCCCGACGCGCAGGTCGGCCAGCACCTCGCGCACGTAATCGCCTTGATGGGCCGGCGAACGAGAGCGGCTCGCGACCTGCGAGCTGTAAATCGACTGTTCATCGCTCAACAGAAAGGCGATCGTACACACCCACAGCGTCGGCAACAGGAGGTTGTAGTTGCCGGTCAGTTCGCTCACCATAACCATGGTTGAAAAGGGCGTCTTGGCGGCCGCGGCAAAAAAACCTGCCATACCCACGATCACGTAGCTGGCCGGGTGCGGCGCCAGCCTGGGCCAGAAGGAGTGCAAGGCGATGCCCAGCGCTCCCCCCCCGCAGCCGCCGATGACCATCGACGGACCAAACACGCCGCCCGATCCGCCGCTGCCGATTGTCAGCCCGGTCGTCAAGATCTTGCCCAGGGCGACGGCCAGCAGCAACAGGCCGAAGGCCCCGCCCGTCTGGCCCGGCGAGTGCGTCAACGAATCTTGCAGAATCCCATAACCGAACGACAAGACTGCCAGCACGCCCTGGTCTTGTCCTAGCAAGTAGTACAGCACGAGTCCCAGTGCACCGCTCAGCAGCGCGCCCACCGCCGGCTTGAAGTGCGGCTTGATTTTCCACTTCTTGAATAGGTGCGTCAGACCGTAAAAAGAGCGCACGTACAATGCCGCCAGCACGACCATCCATACTGCCAGGAGTGAATAGGGGATGAGCGCCAGCGGGTTGCTGAACGACAATTCTTCGAGCACTTCGGGCGACAGTGCAAACAGCGGTTTCCAGCCGAACACCATGCCGAAGGTACAATAGGCAGCCACGCTCGCCATGCCGGCCGGCACGATCACTTCCGACTCAAAGTCGGGCGAGCGATACAAGACCTCGGCGGCAAACAGCGCCCCGGCCAACGGCGCGCGAAAGATGGCCGCTACGCCGGCCCCCATGCCGGCGGCCATCAACACCCGGCGATCGATCGCCCGCAACCGCAGCAGCTTGCCGAGATAAGAGCCGAAACCGGCCCCAATTTGCGCGATCGGCCCTTCGCGCCCTCCCGACCCACCTGTTCCCAGAGTAATGGCGCTGGCCACGATCTTGACCAGCGGCACACGCGGGCGGATAAACCCCTGGTGATAGTGATACGCCTCGATGGCGGCGTCGGTGCCATGGCCCTCCGCCTCTGGAGCGAGCGAATAGACGATCCAACCGCTCAACAGTCCGCCCACGGTAGGCACCACCAACAGCAGCCAGGGCGTAAATGGCCGGTCTGTTTCGGCCAGCAGAGGCGGCTCGCCTTTAGGGGCCGCGGGACGGTAACCGGCAGCACGGTCGAGTGCGGCGTGCGAGACAAGTTGGCAGGCGGTGAAAAACACGATGGCGCCGCCGCCGGCGATCACGCCCACCACCACCGACAGCAGCATCAACCGGGCCTGCGCTCGCACGCGTTGCCGCCCCATGCTCCAGAACTCCGGCAACCAACGTAATGGATGCGAAGGCGGGGCGTCGGTCGGTTCGTTCTCAGGCTTCATCAGCGTTATCAATCGGGCGCCACGCGGGTGCGTGCGAGCTTAACATTCACTTGCACTACCCGCAACCCATTGGAGTGCGGCGATTTATCGCCACTTTGACTTGCGGCGGAGCCGCTTTCTTTTGATGCGTCGGCCGGCGACCAAGAACCGGTACGACGAAAGTGCTTCTCGATCTCGATGAGAAAAACGCCGGTTTCGCTCGTCACCGACTCAATACAGCCACCGCCACTATAAACGCCAGTGCTGCCGCGGCGATGCCGATGGCGACGGCGATCTTGCGATAGGAGATCGGCGCCTGGCCGGTGGCGGCGCCGGTTTGACCGTTGAGCAGAAAACGAAATACGCGATCGCGGTAACGATAAGCCATGATCCACACCGGCAACAGCACCGGCTCGCTCGACAGTCCCTCCAGACGCACGTTGACCTTCAGGTTGCGCGAGCGGCCGGGCACGTATTGACCGCAGGCCGACTGCTCCAAGGCTTCGAGACCCGCGCGGGCCAGCGGCCGAGCATACTTGCGCGGCACGCCAAACTGCTCGACGGTGATGTTGTCGAGATCGACCCCCGCTGGATCGACGCCCTTCGATAAGTCGAAAGGCGAAATCGCCGTCGTCTCGGCCGCGGCCAGCGCGCCGCTGGCGGCCACCAACAGTCCCTCGTGTCGGCCGTGATGCTCGCCACAGATGGGATACCAGGAGGCCATCGCTCCGCGGGGCGTTTGACTGGTGTCGGCCGACCAGTAGGTGTGCGTCGTGGCGGCAAAGACCCAATACGGCACAAACACAGGCGTCATCGCCACCACCATCGCTTGCTCGCGCAAATCGCCGGGCCGCCAAAAGCCTTGACTGAGCCAGTTCCGCATCTTCGCCACCGCCTGATCGCGCGTGACGGCAAACGGCACCACCCGCGTCGGTGCAATCGTCTTGGCGTCGGCCTGTTTCGATAACTCTTCCGAGCCGCAAAACGGGCAGCGCAACTGGCCGGCCGAGGCGTCGTAGCTCATCGAGGCGCCGCACGAAGAGCAGCGAAAGTTGCACGTGAACTCCCGAGAAGCGTCGGCATGGCGACCCGCGGCAGCCGGCGCCTCCGTGCCGCAATTGCCGCAGAACAGGTCTTCGTCATCGAGCAGCGCCTGGCAGACCGGGCACTTTTGCAACTCGTCGCTCATGGTCAATGCCGTCCGAGCAAGAGCGCCGTGCCAACCACCGCCGCCACCAGCACGACCGCCGCAATGACCACGGCCGCAATCCGCCGCGCCGAAAGCGGTTTGTCGCCGGTGCAGCGCCCGGTTTGCCCGTTCACGAGAAATCGAAACACGCGGTTCCGGTAACGATAGCTCAACAGATACACCGGCAAGAGCACCAGGTCGGAGTTGATCTGGCTGAAAGCGGTTTGCACTTTGAGTCCCGCGTGCGTATCGCCGGGCAAGAAACCGGCCACGTGCCGTTCTTCCCGCCGCTGGAATTCCTGCTGGCACACGCTGAGCGCCTGCTCGCGTTCGACGGAGTATTCTTCGCTCGACCAGCCGGCGAGAAACGCGGGCTGGTAGCGTTTGAGCGCGGCGAGCTGAAAGGGCTTGATCCGTTCGGCGTCGGCCTGGGGCAAGCCCCGGCTCGCCGATACGAGGTAGCCGCTATAGTATTCGTGATGTTTGCCCGACAGCGGCCACCATTCGGTCTCTTGCACCGTTCGCGTTTTGGTGACGGTCTTGCCGTTCTCCACCTCGGTATAGGTTTCGCTGCGGTACCAATACTCGCCGATTTTTGCGGACCACTTGCTTTCTGCCAGCATCGAAAACGACCAGAACGGCAGGTAGACGCCGCGGAGCTTGTCTTCGACGCGCGACCGAACCAGGTCGCCGGGCCGGAACCAGTTGCCGCCAATCAACCAGCGGCGAAAGATCTCCAGTGCGTCGTCGGGCACGACGGCAAATCCGATGACGAACTCCGGCGGCTGGCGCTGGGTGGCCGCTTCCGCCAGTTCGATCACGTAATTGGAATCGCAGAAGGGACAGGTGAAGCTACGTGTATCGGCCGGGATGACTGTCTCGGCGCCGCAGCTTTCGCAGCGGAATCGCTTCTGTCCCGCGGTGGGCTGCGCCTCGGCTGCCGCGGTCTTTTGCGGCGCGCCGCAAGCATGGCAAAACGTGTCGAATGCATCAACCGGCGACCCGCAGGCTTCGCAAGCGTGCGTGCTTGGCGCACGGTCCCGCGCGGGCGCCCCTGCGGCGGAATTTGACTTCTGGTGGGCGGCGAGCGTCATGCCAGCAGATTACGCCCGAGACCACCAAGGTTCAACTGCCCTCAACATTTAATTCGTTTATTGAACCGACATTAGTCTGCAAGATGTCGCCGGCAACTACTGCAACCCGCTCGTGGTGACCCGCGATTGGCCAAGGGTGAGTGAGGCGCCCGGTTGCTGGCCTTGGGTGGGCTTCTGTAGGAACTTGGGCAGTTCGACGTGATCGAAGAAACCATAGTTCGGCTTCTCGAATTCACGCAGTTTGTCGCCGACGTTCTCGCCCTTCTTCAGAGAAAGGGCGAAGGGCACATTCGACGACGACGTCTCCCAGGCCGTCTGACCCTGGTAAACGAATTTCAGCCGTGACATCCATTCCTTGATTTTATAGTCGCCCCCGCCAAACATGTAGCGAACGTCGCGGTCTTTCGGCCCTTCGATCAACGCGGTCAGCTCGATCGTGCCGTTGTCGCCCGCCTGGCAGCCAATCCTTTGCAGACGCTCCGTCAAGGCCGCACGCACGTGTTCCCGCTGTGCCGCGTCGGGCAAGCCGTTCAGGTTGAGTTTGACGGTCGTGCCCGAGCGCAGCACAAACAGGTCGGGCTGAGTCAGCGCTTTGGCCAGCAGCGATTTGGCGGCCGGCTGCGGCAACTGTACGGCCAGCAAGCTGCCGGGCTTCGCCTCGCCGTCGGTCACGGCAAAAAAGGTCCAGCCGGCCGCTGTGGCGGTTTGCGCGGCGCCTTCGTAAGTCCACAGCTTGAGCTGGTTCTCGATGTCAAAGAGAAACTTGCCGCTGACCAGAGCGAAGGCGTCGTCCGGAAATTGCACTGGGCCGTGTACCGGGATGCCGGTGCAGGGAATCGTTCGCTCGAGGTTGCCGGTCGCCACGTCCCATACCAACAGCGTGTCGGAGCCGTTGCAGGCCAGCTTCTTGCCCGAGGGGCTGAAGGCCACCGAGGGAGATTGAAGTTGCTGGGGAGTAGCTTGTTGAGCGATCACTTCGCCGCGGATGACGTCGTAAATGCCGACCTCTTTGCCATTGCAATAGGCGATGCGTTTTCGGTCGGGGCTGAGGCCGGGTATCGCGTGGTCGGAGAGGCTGAAGGTCGTCAGCGGCTCAAGCTGCGGGAACGACCAGATAACCACTTTGCCGCCTCGGCTCGAGGTGGCGAAATGCGAGGAGTCGAGAAACTCGCCCCACAACACATCGCGGT
>DASSFG010000239.1:0-25183 GCA_035694685.1 Pirellulales bacterium | reverse complement strand
AAGGAGGATGGGCTTCCTAGCCCGTCACGTCAATTGGTGACGGCCCGGGAAGGCCATCCTCCAGTGAGCATCATGGGACGTAAATGAATTCGGTCAGGTTAAACATCGCGTGGGCCAGATCTTTCCAGACGGCTCGGTTCTTGAGCAGCTCGGTCGTTGTGTTCTGACCTCCAGCACTCGCGTGCAGCTCTGCCAGCCGATACGCCGCTTGTTCAAACCGGGCTCGCTCTTCAGCGGTGGGCAGCCGGCCAAGCGCAACGTTAAACATGCCGTCAATCCGTTCGCCAGGCGAGGCAGCGGAGTTTTCGATCAAACGGCCGGCCCAGAAATCGGCCTGCTCGACGACGAAGGAATCGTTGAGCAAGGTCAGCGCCTGAGCGGGAACGTTCGTCACGTCTCGGCGGCCCTGCGCCGTTTTGCCGCCCGGTAAGTTGAACACGCCCAAAAACTTCGGAGCTTCCATCAAGGTACACTTAATGTAAACGCTGCGACGGCCGGCGCCGTCGAGCGGGCCGGGAAACAGTCGCCGATCGGCGTTTTCCCGTTCGCGATACGGTTGCACGCTCATCCCATAGAGTG
This sequence comes from Pirellulales bacterium, assembly GCA_035694685.1. Classification (GTDB taxonomy): domain Bacteria; phylum Planctomycetota; class Planctomycetia; order Pirellulales; family JAICIG01; genus DASSFG01. Next base: position 24,604 of record DASSFG010000239.1, on the reverse strand, counting down.
CCCGATCGAGCCGGCCCGAGGCCGCCAAGATCGAATCGCGGATCGCTTCGGCCTCCATCCGCCGAGCCGGATAATGCGACAGCAGCCGGTTCTGCGGGTCACGGTCTGTTGCCAATTCGCTCGGCTGATTCGTGGCGCGAAACGTTCGCGACAGCACGATCGCGCGGATCAGTCGCTTTACCGACCAGCCATCGGCAACAAAACGCGCGGCCAGGTAGTCGAGCAATTCTGGATGCGACGGCAAATCGCCCAAGTGGCCGAAGTCGTCGACCGTGCGCACCAGTCCGGAGCCGAAAAGGTGATGCCAGACGCGATTGACCATCACGCGGGCCGTGAGCGGATTGGCAGGGTTGGCGATTCTTTCTGCCAGTTCCAGCCGACCACTGCCGCCGGCGGCAAACGACGCCGGCAGATTTTCCGACTTCGAAAGAACCTCCAGAAAGCGGCGCGGCACCGGTTCCCCGGGCCGCTTACAGTCGCCGCGTGCAAAGAGCGGTTGGTCGTAGCCGGCGCCGCCATCGGCCACGCCGGGCACAATGCGCGGCAAGACCAGGCTGGCTTCAACTTGGCGATATTGGTCGGCCAGCGATGCCAGCCGCGGCGAGGCCGACCGTTGATTGGAAAGCAGACCGCGGGTCAGGAAAGCTTCCAGCCACGGCACGTCGTCGCTCTCTACGGTGTTTTGGCCAAACGCGACGAGGGCTTGTCCGAGTATGGCCGCGTAGCGGGACTCAACGTCGGCCAGGTTCGCGGGGGTTGGGCCCGCGAACAAACGCCGCATGTGCGAAAGCTCGGGCCGCGGCGGCTCAGGGCCGTCGTGCAGCACGGCACGCCTGACTCCGAAATACGATCGCGGGTTCTCCGCCGCCTTGTCCCAGGGCAGTTTGTAATTTGCGGAGTCGCCGCCGAGCGCGCTGAGTTGATCCGGGAACTTCGGATTGTCGAACATCGTCATCAGCTCGGCGTACGTCCGTAAGCTATCGCGGTCCGGCGGGGGCGCGAAGGTGATCCATTGCCAGTTGTCGGATGTCAGTGCTCGATAGTTCTTGTAGTTGAGTTGGCAGTTGTTTGACACCAGCCGCAGCGCGCTGCTGCGCTGACCCATGACTAAAAAACTGATGTGCGTCTTGCCCGGCGGGAGTACAGAGGAGCGAAGCGTGCCATTGAGCTTCTCGCTCAAGACGTGCGTGAAGCAGCCCGCCGGCAGGACCGCTTTCACCAACACGTCGCCCTCGGGCGCCACGACGAACTCACCACTGTGGACGGGCCCGTCGCGCAGCCCCTGTCCGCCGACTTGCCAATCCGTGCCGGCGCCGCGGCTGAAGTCAACGTAGGTAGTGAATTGCGATTGATTGAAGTCGCTGCGCTGGCGGTCCTGTTCGGCATATTGGTCGGACAGTTCTTGCCAGGCCGCTTGAAAGGCCGCGACATCTTCGCCCACGGCGGCGAGACGTCGGTAAGGCTCCAACACGTCTTCGAGAGGGGCGTTCGCGACGGCAACCGCCGTGAGCCACTTCTCCAGCCGTGCGCCGTCCAGGTCCACTGACGGTTGCTGGGCGCCCAGATCATTTGCTCGCTTCGCTCGTGCGGTTTGCAAGTAACGCGGGATCTGCTGCGCGTCGTTGTTCCAGAGGGCCGCCAATTCCGGACGCATCTCGCGCTTGATCTGACGCAACTGCGCGAGCGCAAGCTCGTTGGCGTCGGGCGCGTCGATGGTCTGACTGACCATCCGGGAGCTGCGGACGATGCCCAAGAGAGCGTAGTAATCTTGCATCGAGACGGCGTCGAGCTTGTGATCGTGGCAGCGGGCACAAGCGACCGTCGTAGCCTGGAACGCTTTGGTCAACGTATCGATCTGGTTGTCGGCCAGGTCGAAGCCTATCTCGCGCAGGTCGATGCAATCGTCATGGTTCACTTCGCCGAAGCGGTAAAAGGCCGTGCCGATCACTGATTCGTTAACGCCTTCCTGGGCGTTGCGGCGCGGCTTGGGAAGTAGATCGCCCGCAATGTGCTCGCGCACGAACTGGTCGTAGGGCAAATCCGCGTTGAAGGCCCGAATCAGGTAGTCGCGATAGCGCCAAGCATGATGGACTTCATAGTTCCATTCGTTGCCGTGCGTCTCGGTGAACCGGACCACGTCCAGCCAGTGTCGGGCCCACCGTTCCCCGAAGTGCAGCGACGCCAACAGCTCATCGACCAGCCGCTCGACGGCAGCGTCGGCGCCGATGCGTTCGCTTTCGTCAGTGAACGCGGCAATTCTCGACGGAGCAAGCGGTAGTCCCGCCAGAACAAGACTCAACCGACGAGCAATGGTCTCAGGCGGCGCCGCTTCCGCCGGCGGAATGCCCTCTGCTTCGAGGCGGTCGAGAATGAATCCGTCCAGCGGGTCACGTGACCAATCGCTTCTCTTGGGCTGGGGCACCGGTGGCTCAACCACGGGCTGCAAGCTCCACCAATTTCGCCGCACGCGCAGCGTTTCTTCCCATGTCGCCGGAGAACTGGCCGCCGCAGTACTGGCGGTCGGCGCTTTGACACGCGGATCGGGCGCGCCGAGCTTGACCCACGCTTCGAAATCGGCCAAGGCCGCGGCCGGCAACTTCCCTTTGGGCGGCATTTGCACGCCGTTGTCCGCATACCGCACTGCCTGAATGAGCAGGCTGTCGTCCGGCTTACCCGGCTCGATCGCTTTGCCCGACTCACCCCCGACGAGCCATCCCTCGCGATCGTCGAGCCGTAAACCGCCGCCGAGCTTCTTGGCTCCCGCCGAGTGGCACTCGTAGCAATGCTCGACAAGCAGCGGGCGGATACGCTTCTCGAAGAATTCGTCGCCTGCCTCGTCGGCGCCCACCACGGGCGTGCAAACCAGCAAGGCAGTCAGCGGTGCCAGCAAGCGACAACATCGGTGCATCGTAATAGCTCGGGCAGGCCAGTTCGGTTGATTGAAGGCAGACCTTCTCCAATATCGCCCAGCCCGGCCTCGTATGCCAGTTCTCAGGCACTCACGCCTTCGACGACTGGCCGAAACGGCCCCTTGGGTTAACGTAATTCTCGTCGCACCCCCCGATGAAAAAATGCGCTTTTCATGTCATCTATACTCCTAACGGCTCGATTCTTTGCGTCCCGCGAAGATTTCATGCCGCGGAATTGCTCAGCCGCCGGCGGAACAAGTCAAAATGCAAAACGCAAAATGCAAAACGGCACAATGGCGCCGGCCGCGCGATGGTGCGTCCGCTTGCGCCATTTTTCGTTTTGCATTTTTCGCTTTTCGTTTTGCATTAGTGGCGCGGCCAACGGCCGCGCCAGGCAAAGGTGTGTCATCTACGGGAGTGAGGGAGATGGAGAACGAGTTGCGCGGACGTTCAGCCATATCGGCCCGGTGGGCCAAAGGCCCAGGGAGGCGGTCGGTTTGATGTCCTGACCGGGAGCGATGGTCACGTCGAATTCCTGCAGTATCCGCGCGACGACAAGCTGCATCTCCATGAGGGCGAATTCATTGCCGATGCACTGGTGCGGGCCGCCGAGAAACGGAAAATAGGCCCCCTTGGGACGACCCTGGGCGCGCTCGTCGGTAAAACGATCGGGATCGAAAACTTCCGGCGCGTCCCAGAACGATGGATGCCGGTGCGTCACGTACGGACAAAGCACCACCGTCGAGCGTGCCGGAATGCGAAAGCCGCCGATCTCGTCGGCCGCGACAACCTGCCGCGGGATGGCCCACACTGGCGGATACAATCGCATCGACTCCTGAATCACGGCACGGGTCACGGTCAACTGCGGAACGTCGGCCGCACAAGGCAGCCGGTCGCCGATCACCTTCCGCACTTCGTCGCAAACGCGCACGCGGACCGCCGGATGTGACGCTAATAAATAAAACGTCCAGGTGAGCGCGGTGGCCGTCGTCTCGTAGCCAGCCAGTAAAAAATTGACGACTTCGCTGCGAAGTTGCTCGTCGGTCATACGTTCGCCCGTCTCTTCGTCGCGGGCCTGAACGAGCATGGAAAGCAGGTCGCCGCGGTCGCTCTCGTCGCTGCGCCGCTCGCGGACAATCGCCGCGACGATCTGGTTGATCGTCGAAACCGCGCATTTAAAGCGGCGATTCATGGAGGTCGGCACCCAGCTCGGCGGCGAGCTCACGGGGTGATTCATGCGATGCTCGAAGTACTCACCCATCACGACGAACGCTTTGCCCACTTCATCAGCTTCCTGGCTCACGTCGCGATCGAAGAGCGTGCGGCTCGTGATGGCGAGCGTCACTCGCGACATCTCGCGTCTGGCCTCGACCGCCGGCGCCGCGGACGCGATCGCTTGCCATCGCGAGACCAATTGCGAGGCGGCATCCACCATCACGTCGGCGTAGCCCGAAAGCCGCCGCCGATCAAAGGCGGGTTGAGCCAACCGCCGCTGCCGCAGCCAAAAGGCGCCTTCCGACGTGGTCAGGTTCGCTCCGAAGAGCCGCTTCATGAAGCGGTACTGCCAGCCGCGCAGGTAGTTTTTCTGATGCTCGACCAAGACGCGGTGGACACCATCCGGATGGAACAGGAAGTGGGTTACGATGGGCCCGACGCGAAAGCGAAAAACGTCGCCGAACCGTTCCCGCGCCGCCCGCTGAAAAGCCAGCGGGTCGTGCAGAAAATCGCCCAGCGGGCCATAGGGAAGCGGAATGCGCTGGGTGTATCCGGGGGCAGCAGCCATATTGCGTTCAGGTAAGATTTAGGTGCTCAATTCGCCGCCGCGAGCAAGAATCAGGCCGGCGACGGTCATTACGAGTACCCGCTAGCCAGACATACCAAGATACCACGGCAGAAGCGAAGTCGCTTTTTGTTTGCCTTGCCCCCGCCCGTCTAGGTAGGCTTGAGGATTGGCTTGGCGAGAGAGGCGTCGACCGCCCCTGGCCTGCCATTTGAGGAAGGAACCGAATGGCCAGTCGGAAACAACCGCCCCGGGGCAAGTGGGCGCGCGTGCGTCGCTGCGCGCCTACTTCGCTGGCGGTCGAACCGCTCGAGCTCCGCCGGTTGCTTACATCCACTGGGTACCTGCCGCTGAACCTCGTCAGTGACCAATCGGCCACCGCGCTCCTCCAAGACGGCAACCTGGTCAATCCCTGGGGAATGACCCTTAACCCGCAAGGTGGCGACCTGTGGGTGGCCGAAAATGGCACGGGGGTAGCTTCGCGGTACAACGGCGCCGTGGGCGGCATGCCGGGCCAGCCCACAAGTCCTTTCGGACCAGATACGCCCGCCGTAACCATTCCCGATGGCCAGGCGACGGGGGCAGTTTACAACGGTTCCGCCAGCTTCGTCGTAAGCGGTGGCGGCGCGTTCGGGCCGGCCTCCTTCCTGTTTGCGTCCGTGGGCGGCGGGATCAGCGGCTATAACAGCGCCGTTCCCTCGGCCCCTTCCAGTCAGGCGGAATTCGGCTTGCAGGCCCCGCCCCCGCCCAACAACGCGCCGGTTTACACCGGTTTGGCTTTGGCGAACAACACGCTCTACGCGGCCGACTTCAGAGACAATCGCATCGACATGGTCGTCTTCGATGCCCTGCATAACACGTTCGTGGTGACGGGCAGTTTTTCGACCTCTGTCCCTACGGGATACGCTCCTTATAACATCGTCACCTTTGGCAACCAGTTATACGTGACGTATGCCCTGCAAGGCGCCAACAATGACGCCGCGGCAGGGCAAGGAGACGGCTTTGTTGACGTCTTCGACCTGAATGGAAACTTCGTAAAGACGTTGATTTCCTACCAACCCGGCACCGGGCCGCTCAATGCACCCTGGGGTCTCGTGCAGGCGCAATCGGGCTTATTCGGCGACTTCACGGGTGATCTGCTCGTGGCCAATCACGGCGATGGCACGATTCACGCTTTTGACCCGCAAACCGGGGCGCTCGTCGGCACGCTGGCGCTGCCGTCCGGCCAGGCATTGACTATCCCTGGGCTGCGCGGCCTGGCGTTTGGCAACGGCGTGTTGTCGGGCAGCACGAACGAATTGTTTTTTTCGGCCGGGCCCAATGGCGGCGCCGACGGCCTGCTTGGCGTGATCCAGTCGGCGCAAGGCGTGAGCATGGTGGCGCAGGGAAGTGTGATCTCCACCACGGCCAATCAATCGTTCAACGGCACGTTGGCGGTATTCAACGACGCACAGAGCTTCTCGCCCGGCAATTTTTCCGCAACGATTTCTTGGGGTGACGGCACACCGCCATCGGCGGCCGGCATTTCGGCACTCGCCAGCGGCGGTTTTGCCATCAGCGGCACGCACGCTTACACGACAAGCGGATTGAACAGCATCAGCATCCAGATACACGATCCGATGGGGCACTCGGCCAGCGCTAGCGCCTTGGCCCACGTGACCACTCCTGGCTTGTCGATGAACGCACTGACGTTTACCCCCACCGAAGGCTCGACGTTCAGCGGCGCCGTAGCCACGTTCACCGACGGCGATGGAAATACATCGCCGGCGGCCTACCAGGCCACGATCGTCTGGGGTGATGGCGCCCCGGCAGCGGCCGGAACGGTCTCTTTCGCCGCAGGAAAGTTCACGGTCACAGGTGCCCACGCTTACGCCGAGGAAGGCACCCAGGCGGTCACGGTCACCGTGTCCGATGCCGATGCTCCCACGGCGACGGTCACCAGCACCGCCAAAATCGGCGACGCCCCTTTGTCGGGCTCCAGCGTCGCCGTGGCCGCCACGCTCGATGCTCTCTTGAACGGCCAAGTGGCCACTTTCGTCGATGGCAATCCCAACCCGGACCTGAATGATTTCACGGCGACCGTCGACTGGGGCGATGGCACATTGACGTCCGGGCTCGTCTCGAATGTCTTAGGGACCACGTTCGCCGTTGCCGGCAGCCATACGTATGCCGCAGCCGGCAACGATACGATCACCGTCACGATCAAGGACGCTGGTGGCAGCAAGGCGGTGGTCAGCGAAACGGCCGTGGTCACCGATATCGACGTGTTGGGTGTCACGCTCGTTGGTATCTCGCCGACTCAAGGCACTCTCTATAGCGGCGCGTTGGCGACCGTCAGCGATACGAATCTCGCCACCACGTTCAACCAACTCGCCGCGACGATCAACTGGGGCGATGGGACCGTGAGCAACGGCACGATTACGGGTGCGGCCGGCCTGTTTGCGGTGGCTGGCGCGCACCTCTATGCCGGCGAAGGCCGGATGCCGCTGAGCATTACTGTTACCCACATCGGTGGCACGGCCTCGGCATCGGCGGTGAGCACGATTACGGTTGCCGACACGGGCGCGTTGTCGTTCACCGGAGTGGCCGTAACGGCGACGGAGGGCGCTGCCTTCAGCGGAAAAGTCGCCACGGTGGGCGATACTTATGCGGCGCCCGCCGCCTACTTCACGGCAAGCATTGATTGGGGCGACAACACAATCAGTACCGGCACGGTAAGCGGGCCAGACGGACAATTTACCATCAGCGGCGACCACACCTACACCGAGGCAGGCGCGTACCTGCCCGTGGTCACCGTCGCCGATCTGGCCCCGGGCACGCTTTCGGCGAGCGGCACGATCACCGCGGTCGCCAAAGACGCATCGCTCACTGCCTCGGCCGCGACCCTGAACGAGACCGAGGGCCAGGCCTTTTCCGACACGGTGGCGAACTTCACTGATGCTAATCCGTTCGCCGTCGCGGGCGACTTCACGGCCACCATCGACTGGGGCGATGGCACGCCCGACGCCCTTGGCACGATTTCCGGTACGACGATTTTCCAAGTAGCGGGTACCCACACTTATGCGATCGGAGGTACCTACACGGCCACGGTGACCATTGACGACGCTGGCGGCAGCAGCGCCGTCGCTAGCTCGAAGATGGTGGTGGCCGATTACCCCTTGACCGCAACCGGCGTGGCCGTGACGGGCAGCGAGGGCCAGGTGTTTTCCGGAACCGTTGCCACCTTTGCCGACACAAACCCCGACGGCGGCAATTTGCTCGACTACTCCGCTACGATCGTGTGGGGCGACGGCGGCAGCAGTGACGGCACGATCTCCGGTTCGCTTGGCAACTACACGGTCAACGGCACTCACCTCTTTACCGACGTGAGCGACCTGGTGACCATCGTCATCAACGACGCCGGCGGCGCCTCCGTGACTGCCACCGCCTCCGCCAGCATCGCCGATGCCAATACCTTCACACCGTTTGGCTCGGCCCTGAGCACGACCGAGGGCACGACCTTGAGCGCCCAGCTCGCGACCTTCTCCGACACGTATTCCGGCAACCCTGCCAGCGACTTCTCGGCGTCGGTGGATTGGGGCGACGGCCTCACGACGCCTGCGACCGTCACCGGCCAGAATGGCCAATTCTCCGTCAGCGGCAGTCACGCCTATGCCGAAGCCGGCGACTACACAGCCAGCGTGGCGATCTGGCATAACTCTCCCGGGACGGCCGCCGATACGGCGGACACGTCGATCGACGTCGCCGAGGCTTCGCTCTCAGGCAAGAGCCAGACAATTGACACCACCGAGGGCAATGCCTTTACGGGCGTCGTGGCGTCATTCGGCGACGCCAACACGCTCAGTGCTGCGGCGGATTTCACGGCCACCATCACTTGGGGCGATGCCACGACAAGCACCGCCGGAACGCTGACCATGCTCGCCGCCGGTAGCTTTGTCGTCAGCGGCACGCACACCTACGCCGACGAAGCCACCGGTTTACCGGTAACCGTCGTCGTCAACGACGCGGCCGGCAGTCAGGTCGTCGTCGCCAGTACCGCCGACGTTGCCGACGCGCCCTTGACGCCGTCCAGCATAACCTTTTCGGCGACCGAGGGTGCCGCGTACTCGGGACAGGTGGCAACCTTTACCGACGGAAATTCCAACGCGACCGCCGCCGATTTCACCGCCGAGGTCGATTGGGGCGATGGCACGGCGCCGTCGGCCGGCGCGGTGACCGCGGCGCCCGGCGGCGTTTTTGTCGTCACCGGATTGCACACCTACGCCGAGGAGACCTCGACACATTCGGTGACGGTGAACATCGTCGATCGTGGCGGCAGTGCCACCTCGGTCACGTCGCAGGCCAAGGTCGCCGACGCACCGCTGACGGCGGCCAAAGTTACCTTCGCGCCGACCGAGGGCATTGCCTTCAGCGGAGTCGTGGCCACGTTTACCGACGCCGATCCTGCGGGCGTTTTGTCCGACTATAGCGCCGCCATCGACTGGGGCGACGGCAGTGCTTCAACGAGCGGCACCGTCAGTATGGGAGCCGGCGGCGGGTTTGAAGTCACCGGCGCGCACACCTACGCCGAGAAGTCGAATAAGACCGTCACGGTCACCATCAGCGACCTTGGAGGGACTACGGCAACGGCGCTGAGCGCAGCCAAGGTGGCCGACGCGCCGCTTACGCCCGGAGTTCCGCTGGCGCTGAACGCGACGGAGGGAGTATCGTTCACCGGCACACTGGGAACGTTTACTGACGGCAATCCGAACGCAACCAAGTCGGAGTTTACTGCAACCATTGATTGGGGCGACGGCGGAGCGACCAGTCTCGGCACGATTCTTACGGCGCCCGGCGGGGTGTTTCTCGTCAGCGGCACGCATGTTTATGCGACCGCGACGGCAGGCGACGGTCTGAGCATCACTGTGGCCGACGTGGACGGCAGCCAAGCGACTGTAGTGGCGGCCGTCCACGTGGCCAGCACTCACTTCACTGCGGCCGGCGCCGCCCTCACCACCACCGAGGGCCTGGCCTACTCGGGCGCCGTCGCGACCTGCAACGACTCCAGCACGAATCCGGCCGACTATTCGGCGACAATTCGTTGGGGCGACGGCGCCGTGACTTCGGGCACCATCGCCGTCGCGCCGGGCGGTGGCTTTTTCATCGACGGCAATCACGTTTTTGCCAACGCCGGCATGACATCGATGACCGTCGTCGTCACCAATGCCTCGGCCGACGTGTTGTCGGTCGCCAGCCGCGCCAACGTTGTCGACGCGCCGCTGTCGGCGACGGGCACGACGATCACTACAACCGAGGGAAGTGCTTTCAGCGGCCCGGTCGCTACTTTTACCGATGCCGACCCCGGAGGAAAGGCGAGCGATTATGCGGCGACGATTCACTGGGGCGACGGTGCCTCGTCGCCGGGCACAATTACGAGTGCTCCCGGCGGCGGCTTCGCTGTCTTAGGCGCCCACACTTACACCAGCCCCGCTCAGGGTCTGAGCGTGACGGTCAACGTCAGCGACGTAGGAGGCGCGACGGCCGCGGCCTCAAGCACCGCCAACGTTGCCGACGCGCCGCTTGTTTTCGACCCCGACGCCGTAACCGTGCCACCCGGCGGCGCAGCGACGAACCTGCTGCTGGCGACCGTCAATGATCTCGGCGGCGTGCAACCGCCGGCCAATTATTCGGCCACGATTGATTGGGGAGATCATGCCGCGCCCTCGCCCGGCATGATCACCGCCGCAGGCACAGCTTTTCAGATTACAGGCAGCCATCAGTACCTATTGCCAGGCAAGTATAGTCTGAACGTGATGGTAAGCGACGCGGGCGGCGCCAGTGCGACCACACCGGTGACAGTCACGGTTCTCGCGACCGCCAATCAACTCTTTGTGCAAGCGGCGTATCTCGACGTGCTGGCTCGGCCCGTCGATAACTCGGGCCTGCTCAACTGGTCGAGAAAGCTCGACGCCGGCCAGTCGCGCGCGGTGGTCGCCAATTCGATCGATCAAAGCGCCGAGTATTATGCCAATCTCATCATCTCGCCCGCCTACGAACGTTATTTGGGCCGTCCCGCCGACCCAAGCGGCCTCGCGTACTGGGTCGACCAGATGCAAAACCACGGCTTGACCGACGAGCATCTTGAAGCCGGGTTCATCGGCTCGCCGGAGTTCTATGCGCATGCCGGTGGGACTGACAAGGCGTGGGTCGACGCCATGTACCAGGATTTACTGGGGCGCCCGCCCGATCCGTCCGGAGAGGGTTACTGGTTACAGCAGCTTGCGAATGGAACGAGCCGCGCTGCGGTGGCCTATGGCTTTGCGGCCAGCCAAGAGCGCGAGTCGCAACGGATCACCGACGACTACATGCACTACCTTGGCCGCCAGCCCGACTCCCAGGGCGTTTCTTACTGGCTGGCTCAGTTTGCCAACGGCGTTACCAACGAAGACCTGATTACCGGCTTCGTAGCCAGCGACGAGTACTTCAGCAAACACACTTCGCAGGGCGGCACCTAAATAGCCGTGCGCGATTACCGGATGTCAAACAAGGCGATCGCAGTGGTGGCTGGGGCAGAGCCGCGACGCCCGGCCGGTTTTGCGAGAAAGGTGTCGTCGCGGCGATGCCCCGGTAGCGGATGCACCGGGGCATCGCTGGCCGGCAGCGCGCCTGGTCGCTGGCAAAACCGATTGCGGCCAGCTTCTGCCCCCAGCCACCGAAGCGGGCGCGCCCGGTATTCGCGCACGGCTATTTAGGCGGCTTCACTCTTCACTCTTCACTCTTCACTCTCCTCTTTTCAAGAGGCCACCAAAGGAACTGGCGTAAAGCAGAACAGCGGAATCGCCAGCGATGCCCAGCCGACGACCGTTCTCAAGCGACCCAGTTCTACCTGGTCGTTGGCAGTCGCCGGGTGCCGGATACCCAAGTACACGACCAACGCCAGCATCGCCACCCATTCAAAGTGGCTTGAAAAGAGCATGAAAACGATCGCGCCGAGCACCATCGCCCGCGCCAGCCACCAGGCCCGCTTGCCCATGAGCGCGTAGGCGACGTGCCCGCCATCGAGCTGCCCAATAGGCAACATGTTCAAACCCGTGACGAAGATTCCCACCCAGCCCGCGACGACCAGCGGGTTGCCGAAGACAATCAGCCGCGCGTCAGCCGGTACGTCGGGCCGTAGCCAGGCCACTAGAAGCTTGAAGATCAAGGGATCGCCGAAGCGCATGCCTCCGAGTGTAACGTCGCTCGAGGCCGGAAACGGCGTGGCCGTCAACAGACCGATCAAGAGCACTGGCAGGGCCAACACCAACCCCGCCAGCGGGCCCGTAATGCCAATGTCGAACAATTCCTTCCGGTTTGCCTGCGATCCTCCCAAGGCGATCACCGCTCCCATCGTGCCCAGCGGCGTGATGGGCAAGGGAATAAAGTACGGCAGACTGGCGGGCACGCCGTAGCGCACCGCTTGCAAAAAATGTCCCATCTCGTGGGCCAGCAGGATGCCCATCACGGCCAGCATGTACGTCAAGCCCTGGCGCCAGTTGTCGCGGACCATCGCGATCGGCTCCGTGATCAGCGTCAGAAAGTCAAAGCCGATCATGCCGATGAAAAACGTCGACAGGCAGGTCACGACGAACAAAACAGCCGGCAGCTTTATGCGTCGCCTGCGCGGCGCTAGCTCACGCGGCGCTTCGACGGGCGCAGGCGGTCCGGCGGCCGCGGGGACGGTCGCCAGCGGGGGGTCGGTCGCAGGCGGTTGACACTCCCCAGTATTGTCAGGCCCGGCGGAATGGCGAGAATCCGATTCCCCCATGCCAGCCTCGCCGGCCGGCAGCGCTCCTGCCAGCGTTTTCTCTCTCTGTCTGTCCATGCCTCCAGGATACCAGATCGGCCCATTTGGCGGTACGCGGGAGCATGCGATCCATGGTCAGTTGGCCGCGGCGCCAGCTGTAATGCGATTGCTCTTGGGGGTTTACAGTCGGCGGGCCAGAGAACTCGTCCTGGGGCCTTAGTAAAGTTCTCTTTACTAGCGAGGTCCGCTATGAAAGAATGCTTTACTAAGAGGCCGTCCGAGAACGGCCGTCGTGGTGTCGGCGGTCCCGCCGCCCCGCGGGCTCTTGGATTGGCTCAAAGCCGCAAGGCTGCAAACGGCGTATCTTCACCATGCGAATTACCGGCGAGTATCGGGTTCAGCAATTCGGCGGCGAAGTCGTGCGCCCGTTTGTTCCGCGGCCGCTGCCGCCCACCGTCCCGCCGCTCGTTTTGAACGACGACCTGGCCAACCTGCACCGGGAGGCGCTCACAGCCGTCGATCGTTTGGCCGTGGCAGGCATCATGGTACCGAACGCCGACTGGTTTCTCTACGGCTTCGTGCGCAAAGAAGCCGTGATTTCGTCGCAGATCGAGGGTACTCAGGCGACTCTCAAAGATGTGCTGACCTACGAAGCAACGCAGACCGCCAAGCGGCCGGACGACGTCCGCGAAGTTTGTAACTATGTCGACGCGTTGGCCTACGCACGCCGCGAAATCGCTCGGCCGCGCGGCCTGCCCTTGAGCATCCGACTGCTCTGCCAGGTCCACAAGCGATTGATGCGCGGCGCACGAGGCGCTGACGAACAACCGGGCGACATCCGGACGTCCCAGAATTGGGTCGGTGGAACACGTCCGGGCAACGCCCTTTTCGTCCCGGCGCCGCCCGATGTCGTCCCTGCCGCCTTGTCTGCCCTTGAGGGCTGGCTGCACGAGGACGACCCTTTGCCGCCCCTGGTCCGAGCTGGCTTGGCTCACGTCCAATTCGAGACAATTCACCCATTCCTTGACGGAAACGGTCGCATTGGACGGCTACTAATCGCCCTGTTGTTGGAGCACTGGGGTTTACTGCCGTCGCCGCTGCTCTACCTGAGTTTGGCCCTCAAGCGGCGTCAACAAGATTATTACCGTCGGCTTTCGGCTGTACGCCTTGAGGGCGACTGGGAAGGATGGACAGCCTACTTCCTGGAATGCGTCCGCGAAGCGGCGGACGATGGCGTGGGCACAGCGCGACGTTTGTTCGAGTTGTTGAATCGAGACCGCCAGCGCCTGCTTGCGCACCGAGCTGCTACAATTCCCTCGGTTCGGCTCTGGGAGGCGCTGCCCAGCCGACCAATCGTTACTTTGCCGACCGCAACGAGCTTCCTGCAGACATCCAAGCCCACTGCCGCAAAAGCGATTGCGACGCTGTGCGCTCTGAAAATCTTGCAGGAGGTCAGCGGTCGGCGGCGCGACCGCGTGTATGCTTATCAAGGCTACTTGGCGGCGTTGACCAGCGACGACACGTAGTTCAGTTCAGCGGACCGCCGGCTCAGCCGGTTGAACTATTTTAATAAACGTGCTTGCCCGCCAGTCTCGACGAACTCTTCCGCTCGGCCACCGCCGGCCACGAACACAAGCGCATCTCTTGGTAAGGAACCGGTTCGGGTGGAGACCACGCAACGCGCTCAGCGTTTCGGCATTTCCGCGGCGCGGAGGTGGCGGAAGGAAATGTCGGTGGTGGGGTCGTGGCCTTGGATGATGATCGCGCCGGGCTCGGTGCGCTGGCCCTCGCGTGGGTTTTCATTGGGCGCTCGGTTGTCGGTCCAGTCGGTCACCTGTTGTCCGTTCACCCAGACCGCAACGTGATTGCCGCTGGCCACGATCGTCTTGTAAAACCATTCAAAGTCATTGGAGACGACCTTACGCGCTTTCTGGCGGCGGTAGATGGCGCCGGTGCCGAAGTCGAGCGGCCGCGTGCGGTCGTCGTCGGAGTAGCCGTTGTGAATTTGACTTTCATAGCCCATCCACCAATCGCCCGGTATGCTGCGAAAGAAGATGCCGCTATTAAGGTTTCTTCCGTTCACGAACGCTTCTAGCTGCAAAACAAAATCGCCGTAGCGGCTTTCGGTTTCGAGTTGTCCCGGGCCATTCTTGACGTTGAGGTCGCCGGTTGGAGTGACGCTGAACTCGCTCTTGTTCTTCGTGCCGGGATATTCCTTCCAACCCGAAAGATCGCGGCCGTTGAAAACGTCTTTCAGACCAAGCGGGCGCAGCTTGATGTTGCGAAACGCGACCGGCCCTTGATTGAGCTGCAGGCCGATGAAGCCCCGCCGCACGGGCGAGGGATCGGTGTAATCGAGCACGAGGCGGCCATCGAGCTTGACGGTGAAGTGGCCGCCCTCGGCGGTAATGTCGTAAAGCTGCCATTGCCCTGTGGTATGCCCGCCCTCGCTCTTCTGCCGCTTGACGAAGCCGCCGGTGGGAAAAGGATTGTCGTCGGCGGCAACGTTCAACTCGTAGCAATCGGAGGCAGGATCGGTCGGCTTGGCGGGCGTACGCAGAAAGATGCCGCTATTGGTGCTTTTGTCGGCACGAAAATGGAGCTTGAGCTGATAGTCGGCGAACTCACTCGTGGTGGTCAGCAGGCCCTGATCGCCCTGCGAAACGGCGATGGCACCGTCGGTCACCCGCCAGTTTGCCTGGTTGTTGGCCTGCCAGCCAAAGAGCGTTTCGCCGTCGAACAATAGCACCCAGCCTTCGACCAGCTCTTCGGGCGAAAGCGTGTTGTTGGTTTGTTGCTCGTCGGCCGCCGGTGCAGACGCATTGAAACAGAGGGTGGCGAGGATGAAGCAAGCTCGGCGGCAAAAGTTGTATGGCATGGCGGTAATGAGAGTCGGGGGCGTCGTTCAGGTTGTCGTCCATGATAATCGAAGAGGACACGATCGTCTTGCCTGGTCGGGAGCCTGCGGCATAGCCATCGCCGCCGGGTGGAATCAGCGAGTCGGAGCGAGCGCGGGCCCACCGCGATTAGGCATGAGCTTTCAGGCTTCAAGCACTTCATTACCGACCGCTGATGCCTGACGCCTGATGCCTGACGCCTTTATCGGTGGGCCGGCGCTCGCTCCGCTCACTTGTCCCACCCTACGCATATCGACGAGGCGGCAGTTAGGTTAGGATGACGTTGCTTCCTCTCAGAAACGGACAGATGGTCCTCATGCCGCGTGAGTTTTTGCTCCTGGGATTTTTCAACCACCCGGCGATGCTGGCCTGGCTGGCGGCGGCCGCGGCGCCGCTGATCATCCATTTGCTCTCGCGGCGGCGCTATCGCGAAACACAATGGGCTGCCATGCAGTACCTGCTGGCAGCGGTCAAAAAGAACGCTCGTCGCATTCGCATCGAGCAGTGGCTGCTGCTGGCGGTCCGCACGTTGCTTATCCTGTTCGTTGTGCTTGCGCTGGCTGAGCCCTACCTGAACCGTGCGGGCCTGACGTTGCTGAGCGGCGGACGGACGCACAAAGTCTTCGTGCTCGACGCGTCGTACTCGATGGACTACCGGGTGAATGACAAGCCGCGTTTCGATCTTGCCCGCGAGCTGGTGGCGAGGATCGTCGAAGAAAGCAGTCAGGGCGATGGCTTTACGCTCGTGCTATTGGCGTCGCCGCCGCGCGTGGTGGTCGGCACGCCGGTGTTCGAGCGCAGCGCCTTCCTCGCCGAGCTGGAGAACGTCCGCATTGTCGATACCGGCGCCGACCTGCCCGCTGCTCTCGTCAAGGTTGAAGAACTCTTAACCGCGGCCCATCGCGAGTATGCGCGGCTGAACCGCGAGGAGGTCTTCTTTCTGACCGACCTCGGCCGCAACACCTGGATGCCCGACTTGCGCGGTCAGGGGGCGCTGGCCGACTTCCATGACCGTTGCCAGCGACTGGCCAACACGGCCACGTTTGTCGTGGCCGACGTCGGGCAGGACGGCGCCGAGAATCTCGCCGTTACCGCCCTCGAAGCCGTGGAGCCGTACGTCACTCTGGCCCGCGACGCAACCCTGGAGGCCGAGCTGCACAACTACGGCCACCAAACACACAGCCGGCAGCTCGTCGAGCTGTTTGTCGATGGGCGGCGGGCCGGCGAGTCGCACGTCGAGCTGCCAGCCGGCGAAAGCGCGACGGCCACGTTCAGCTATCGTTTTGATGCTCCTGGCGACCACGCGATCGAAGCCCGGGCGGCGGGCGATCTGCTCGACGTCGACAACCATCGCTGGCTGGCGCTGCCCGTCGTCAGTCACTTGCGCGTGCTTTGCGTCAACGGCAAGCCGGCGGGCGGTGATTTTCAAGGAGCGACCGATTATCTCGCCGTGGCCCTGGCGCCCAACGGCCCGACCGACGAGCGCTCGGTGATCCGGCCCGAAGTCGTCACGGAGCGGGCCTTGTCGGAGCTCGACCTGCAGGAGTTTGATTGCATCTTCCTCTGCGATGTCGCTCAGTTTACGCCAGCCGAGGGCCACGCCCTCGGAAGCTACGTTCACGGCGGCGGGGGGCTGGTGATCTTTCTGGGCGACCAGGTGCGGACGGACAATTACAACGGACAATTGGCCGGAAGCGATGGCAGCGCCGATGTTTTGCCCGCTCGTCTTGGCGAACGCGCGGGCCGGAAGCCGCAAGATCCTTATTTATTCAACGCCTTGGGGTACCGGCATCCGATCGTGGCGGCTTTCCGTGGTCGCGACCGGGCGGGCCTGCTGACGGCGCCGACCCAGGAGTACGTCAAGCTTCTACCAGAGGAATCGGCCAAGGTGGCGCTGGCGTTTTCCAGCGGCGACCCGGCCATCGTCGAGCGGCACGTTGGCGAAGGGCACGTCATCCTGGTGGCCACTTCGGCTGATGCTTCGTGGACGGGTTGGCCGCTGTTTCCGAGCTACGTGCCGGTCGTGCAAGAGTTGGTGGCGTCCGCGGTCCGCGGGCGGGTCGAGGAACGCAGCATTGAAGTGGGCCAAACCTTGACGGGCCTCCTTGGCAGCCGCGCCGCCGAGCCGACCGTAACCGTGGAATTGCCCGACGGCGAACGGCAACCGGCCCCCGTAGCCACCGAAAAGGGCAGCAGCCGCTGGACGTTCGGCGGCGTCGATCGCAGTGGCGTCTATCGCGCCGAATACGGTCCACCACTGGCGAAAGAAGAGCTCTTCGCGGCCAACGTCGAGACCAGCGAAAGCGACCTGACGCGGATCAGCCTCGACGAGCTGCGCGACGACGTCTGGCCGGGCATTCCGTTCACCTCGTTCGACGGCCAGGCCGCCGGCGAAGAGCCGAGTACGCCGATCGTCCGCCGCGATGCACTGCACCATTGGCTACTTTATGCCGCCTTGGCGTTGTTACTCTTCGAGACCGCGCTGGCCAGTTGGCTAGGTCGGCGCTCAGCATAGGCGACCAGCGAGCCAGTAACGCCTTTCGTGCTTCTCGTCCAACCGATAAACTTTGGACTTTGGACTTCGGACTTTGGACTTGGAATTCGCCATGCCTCTGCTCGTCGTTGGCTCGATCGCCTTGGATAGTGTCGAAACGCCGACCGACCGGCGCGACGACGTGTTGGGCGGATCGGCCGTCTATTTTTCGTACGCGGCCAGCTATTTTACGCCAGTCCGGCTGGTGGGCGTCGTGGGCGAAGATTGGCCTGCCGAGCACACCGAGCTGCTGACCGCCCGGCGGATTGACACCTCCGGCTTGGAGATCGTGCCCAATGCCAAAACCTTTCGCTGGCGCGGCAAGTACCTGCCCAACATGAACGACCGCGAAACGTTGGAAGTTCATCTCAACGTATTCGGCGACTTCAATCCCAAGCTGCCCGAGGCGTTCCGCTCGAGCCGCATCGTATTTCTCGCCAACGGCTCGCCGCTGCTACAGATGCGCGTGCTCGATCAGGTACCCGACGTGCAGCTCGTCGTGGCCGATACGATGGACCTTTGGATCAACATCCAGCACGACGAGTTGCTGGCCCTGCTCAAGCGGCTCGACGGCATCGTGCTCAACGACAGCGAGGCCCGCCTGTTGACCGACGAAGAGAACCTGGTGCGGGCGGGCCACAAAGTGCGCGAACTGGGGCCGAAGTTCGTCGTGATCAAGAAGGGCGAGCATGGGGCGATGTTTTTCAGCCGAGACGAGACGTACGTCATGCCGGCCTATCCCACGCCGCGGGTCATCGATCCTACGGGCGCGGGCGATAGTTTTGCGGGCGGCATGATGGGCTATCTGGCCGAGTGCGGTAGTTTTGACCCACACACGCTCAAAAAGGCGTTGGCTTACGGCACGGTCGTGGCCAGCTTCAACGTCGAAGATTTCAGCTTGCAGCGGCTGCGGCAGATCGAACGGCCGCAAGTCGACGAGCGGCTGGAACATTATCGCCACATGCTGGCCTTTTGACGCTACGCGGCTTGCCTAATCTACGGCATCGGTGCCCGTGGGCTTGCGACCACGGCTCAACTATCTCGCCGCTACGCGGCAACATGCCTCTTTTCACATTTGGCCGCCCCCGCTAGAATCCGCCGCCCTTCGGGTGAAGGGCCGGCGGCCCATTTGGGACGTAAACTGCACAGTTTGGCAGGAGGCACATGTCCGCTGATCCATCGTCTGCGCCGCGGCCGTCGCTGCTGGCAGCTCCTTTGAACCTGGCCACGCGTATTGCGCTGCGCTTTCCCGCCGCCACTGTCGCCCTGGCCGTCGCGCTGACCGTCTTCTCCATCGCTTATACCTGGCAGAACCTCAGCTATCGCACCAGCCGCCTCGACCTGCTCAACCCTGAGAGCGATTACAACCGCCTCTGGATCGACTACATCAATGAATTTGGCGACGAAGACGACGCCGTGGTGGTGGTCGAAGGCGCCAGCCGCGAGCACGTCGTGCCCGTGCTCGACGAGGTCTCCAACGTCATTGCCCAGGAAGATAGGCTGTTTCACGCCGTGCTGCACGGCGTCGATCTCAGCCGAATCCGCGCCAAGGGCCTGCACTATCTGTCGAGCGAAGAACTGCTGGGCATCGAGCAGTTTCTCGACAGCGTCAGCCCCATCATTGACGAAAAGAATTGGTTCGGTCTGAACCTGGGTCATCTCCTCACCGGCATCAATCGGCGCCTGGAGGCTGCTCACGCGCACCCGGAAATGGCCGCTCCGGAACTGATATGTTTCGAGACCGGGCGGATTACTGACAGCCTGTTGGCAACCCTCGCTCAGAAAGAGCATTACCAGTCGCCGTGGCCCGCCATGCCGCAGTCGTTCGCCACGCTCAGCGAGTTGAACGCCGAATATCTGCTCACGAAAGACGGCACGCTCGGTTTCGTCCTGCTGCGGCTCGCCAAGGATCAAGGTGGTTTTGCCCGCAATACGCAGGCCGTCGACGCCCTGCGCGACCTGATCGCCCAGGTCAACGCTCACCACCCCGACGTGAAGATCGGCCTCACGGGTTTGCCGGTGATGGAAAACGACGAAATGCGTTCCAGCGAGACTTCGATGTATTGGTCGAGCTTGCTCTCGCTGGTCGGCGTGGCATGCCTGTTCGTGGCGGGCTTCGGCGGCATGCGGCATGCCCTGCTGGCCAACCTGGTGCTCTTGATCGGCATTGCCTGGTCGTTCGCTTATTTGACCTACGTGGTCGGGCACCTGAACATTCTCAGCATGTCGTTCACGGTCACGTTGATCGGCATCGGTATCGACTACGGCGTATACTACGTTGCCCGCTACTTGCAGCTTCGTGCCACCGTCTCGTCCTGTAAAGAAGCCCTGCTGCAAACCACGCAGGGCGTTGGACCGGCCATTTTGACCGGCGCCATCACCACGGCCATTTCCTTCTTCGCGGCGTCGTTTACGGATTTCACCGGCATCGCCGAGCTGGGCACGATCGCCGGCGGGGGCATCTTGCTTTGTGCCGCGGCCGAGCTGCTCGTGCTGCCGGCGGTCATCGCCTTGGTAGACCGTAGCGGGCTGGGCATGCGCATCCCCGAGCCGCTAAACGTTCATACCTGGGTAACGCCGCTATTGAAGAAGCCGAGGCTGCTGTTGGCCTCGACCGTGCTCTTTACGCTGGTGGTGTCGGGCGGCGTCGAGCACCTGTGGTACGACCACAACCTGCTCAACCTGCAGGCAGAAGGGCTGGAGAGCGTCGAGCTGGAGCAAAAGCTGCTTTCCGAATCGAACCAGAGCGTGTGGTACGCACTTTCAATTGCCGATGATCGTGACGATTTGCTCGCCCGCAAGGAAGCAATGCTCAAGCTGCCTAGCGTCGAACGCGTGGAGGAGATCGCCTCGCTGCTGCCCTCCGATCATGAGGTAAAGCAGCCGATCATTGCCCGCATTGAAAAGCGGCTAGAGCACCTCGAGGAACGCCCGCAAATCATCCCGGTCGATCCACCCGAGTATATCGGCCGGGTGCTGGCGCGCACGCAGCAATTGTTGGCAGCCTTACCCGAAGGGCGCAGCGGCGTCCGAGAGGTAGAACAAATTCGCGACCGCCTGCGCAAGCTGGTGCTCGGCGACTACAATCTGTGGATCTCGCAGTTTCAGCAAAAAATGGCGGGCGACCTGCTCAGCCGCCTCCACATCTTGCGCGACATGGCCGACCCCGAGCCGCCCGAATTGACCGACCTGCCGCAGAGCCTCGTGCAGCGGTTCGTTGGCAACCACAATCATCATCTGATGAAAATCTACGGCCGCGGCAACATCTGGGACATGGACGCCCTGGAGCAATTCGTCAAGCAAGTGCGCAGCGTCGATCCCCGGGCCACCGGCAATCCGCTGCAAGCCTACGAAGCGTCGCTGGAGATGAAGTCGAGCTACGAAGAGGCGGCCTTGTATGCCTTGCTTGTCATCCTGGTGGTGCTGTTGGTCGATCTGCGCAGCGTGCGCTATGCGTTGCTTGCCGGCTTGCCGTTGGCCTTGGGCGTGCTGCAAACGTTTGGCCTCTTGGGCATTTTGGAAATACCTCTGAACCCGGCCAACATGATCGCCCTGCCGCTGATGCTGGGCATCGGCGTCGACTACGGCGTACACATTATTCATGAATACCGCGAGCAGACGGGCCGCTATCGTATGTCGCCGGCCACGGCGGTGGCGGTGCTCGTCGACGGCTTGACGACGGTCGTCGGTTTCGGCTCGCTGATGATCGCCAGCCATCGCGGCTTACAGAGCCTCGGCCGGGTGCTCACGCTCGGTGTGACGTGTTGCATGTTCACTTCGATGATCATGTTGCCGGCGTTGCTGGCCATCATGTCGCGCAAGCGAAAGCCGGCGGATGAACAAACTGGGGTGGCTGAGTCAGCGGCGCCCTTGCGGCTTTCACCGCACCGGCGCGTCGACAACGCCGAGCATCCGGGCACGGGGCCACACAACTCGCCGCGCCGCCTCACCAAGCGCTCGACGACAAGCCGATGAATCATTAGGGCGTCGGAACTAGTGGTTTGTCACCATGTATCGACGGATGGCGGTTCATGTAGGGTGGGACGAGCGAAGCGAGTCCCACCATTTGCGACTTGCTATCGAACTCAGACCCCGGCGGAACAAGTCAAAATGCAAAATGGCACGATGGCGGCGACCGCACGATGGCGCATCCGCTTGCGCCATTTTTCGTTTTGCATTTTTCGTTTTGCATTTTGCATTAGCGGTCGCCTAAATGGCTAAGCAGCAAGAACGCGAGCAACAATTCTCGGGCAACTTCACGCTGGCCGACAACTTTTTGATTCTTTCGGCCAGCGACCAGAATGCGCTCGTCGGCCAGGTTTCGTTCGACCAGAGCAATCGGCTCAACTTTCGCCTCGCCGGCGGCAACCCCGCTGAACCAGGGTTAAGCTTTACCCGTTAGGCCCGACATCAATCGCCAAATTTGACGGGGTGCAGCAGCTTGTCGATGTCGGGCTCGTGCATGTTCTCAGGCGTGGCGACGTATTCGCCGGTGTCAACCTGCTGCTCGACCGGCTTGTCGTTCAAGTGGGCCACCATCGTCTTGACGGCCAGGTAGCCCATGTTGACCGGATCCTGCAGCAGGATGCCGTCGACCTTGCCATCGGCCATCGCCTGGATAAGACGAGCGTTGGGATCGAAGGCGATAAAGCGGACCTTGCCCGCCAGCCCTTCATTTTCCAAAGCTCCCAGCATGCCGGCGCTGTTCGATTCGCAAACCGTGAATACGCCGTCGAGATCGTCGCGGTACTTGAGCAACATCTGCTGGCAGTTGTCGAGCGAGATTTCGGCCGTGCTGCCGGCATATTGGTTCGAGGATAGCACTTGAATGTCTGGGTACTTTTCCTTGAGCGTGGCTAGAAAGCCTTCTTCACGTTGGAAGGTGCTTTCGCTTCCCTGGCTATAACGCATGAGCACGACGTCGCCATTGCCGTCGAGCACTTGGGCCAGCCGCTCGGCCGCCAGCACGCCGCTGCGGTAGTTGTCGGTCGCTACGTAGCTGACGACCAGTTCAGGGTTGTCGAGCGCGCTGTCGAAGATGACGGTCGGAATGCCTTCGTTCTTGGCCGCCTCGACGGACGCAATCAGCGATTGCGAATCGAGCGGGGCCAGGCAGATGCCGTCGACGTGCTGCACGCGGAAGTCGTCGACGATGTTGATCTGTTGTTCGCGGTCGTTTTCCAACAGCGGTCCTTTCCAGAGCACCTCGACGTTGCCCGCCTCGGCGGCGGCCTTCTCGGCGCCGGCGTGTACCGACGACCAGAACTCATGCGTGCTTCCCTTGGGAATGACCGCAATGCGCCATCGCCTGGTCGGCGTTTCGCTCGGCCCACTCGCCGCCGGTTGCGTCGCGCCGTTATTGCAACCGGCGAGCAGGGCAACCGCGAGCGCCGCCAGTCGCCAGGGCCTCATGAGCGTCGCCCCTGGCCGCGACCGCCGCGTCCGCGTCCGCGACCGCCGCCGCCCGATTGCGGGTGCTTGGCGCGCGACTCCATGTTGCCCGAGACGATGACGCCGATCGCTTCCTCCCAGCTTGGTATCGCGCGGTGGCTGGGGCGCAAGTCATGTTCGTCGTGCTCATCGTCGTGTTCATCGTAATCGCCGTCGGACGACTCGCCGTCGGCGTCCGATTCGCCATAGGGAGTCGGTTCTTGCTCCGACATGGGCAATTCGTCGGGATCGTCCAACTCGGTGTCGGGCATGCCGCGCGACTCGCGCCGCGACGATTCGCCTTCGGCATCGCGTCGGCCGCCACGACGGCGGCGGCGACGGCGGCGGCGCTTGTCGTCGAGGTCTTGAGCGGCGACCGCTTCTTCCAGCGGCTCGCGTTCGTCAGGCTCGGCGATGGGCGAGGCCTCGATGGCGTCGACGATTTCGTCGATGTGCTCGCGTTCCTCGCGTGTTTCGTCGCCATAATCGCGGGCCTCGCCGTGTGTGGGGCGATCCGCCGATTCGCGCCCGCGGCGGCCCCCGCGCCGGCGCCGTCGCCGACGACCGCCACGCGCATCAGCGTCAGCCGGCCGCGAAGCCGGAGTCTCGCTCGCCAGCTCGTCGGTCCAATCGCCTTCGTCCTCAGCCAACACCAGTTCATCGACGAAATCCGCCGAGACCATCTCGTCGGCCAGCAGTTCCTCGGCCGGGGGCCCGTCGAAACGCTGGCGCTCGGTGCGTTCCGTCGAACGATCGCCGCGCCGTTCATGCCGGCCGCGTTCGCCCTGACTGCGTTCACCCTGACTGCGTTCACCTCGGCCGCCATCGCGTCGGCCGCGACGGCGTGAACCTTCACGTTCGCGGCCGCCGTCGCGTCGGCCGCCGTCGCGGCTGTTGCCTTCGCGCTGGGGCGGCCGACTCGTCGCTTCGCTGCCGACTTCGGTGGCTTCGGTTACCGGAGCGCTGACCGCCGGCGGCGACGGCTTGGGAGGCTTGGGTACGGCGGTGGGCGTTGGCTTGGGCGGACGCGGAGGCACGTCGACGCCGAGCGTGGCCGCCACTTCATCCCAGTTGCCCTTAGGGCGGTTCTCGACGGGCGGCGCGGCGGGCCGCTTTTTGGCCGGCGGCGGAGGGACCACGACCGCAGGCTTGGGCGGACGCGGCGCGGCTTCGACGCCCAGTTCGTCGATCAGAGAGTTCCAGTGACCTGATTTTTCGTTATCCGACATGCAGATGTCTTATGGCAAAGTTACAAACAGACGTTTCCAGAATGGCGTGTATTATAGGGCT
>DASSFG010000238.1:0-13535 GCA_035694685.1 Pirellulales bacterium | reverse complement strand
AGTTCGCCCACGAAGCCGACCCGGATGCGACCCTCTACTACAACGACTACAACATCGAATCGGGACCCAAGCATGCCAGCTCGATGGTGCTGGTCAAGCGACTAGTCAGCGAAAAAGCTCCCATCCAGGCCGTCGGCATTCAAGGACATTGGCGATCGGGAGCCGTCCCGTTCGAAGACATCGACCGGGCGATTTCCGACTACGCGTCACTCGGGCTGAAGGTCAGCATCACGGAGCTCGACGTCACGATTCGCGGGGCGTCGGGCGGCCAGTTCGGCGGTGGTTTCGGGCGACGTGGTGCCCGAGCCTCGACTCCCGCTTCTGCCGACGATCTGGAGCAGCAAGCGAAGGACTACGCCAAACTCTTCGCCATCTTCGCGAAGCACAAGGACGTCATCGAGCGCATCACGTTTTGGGGCCTGCACGACCGCCGCACCTGGCGTCAGGGACAACATCCGCTGATCCTCGACGCCAGCGGCCGGCCAAAGTCTGCGTACGCCGCCATTGTTAACGGAGCTGAGAAGCCGCCGAGGCAAAACGCCGACTAACGGAGACGCGGCGCGCTAGTGACATTGGTAACATCGCCCGACGCCGTCAACCGCCATTCCAGTTCACATAACCGTCGGCCGTGAACGGAATGTCTCGGGATTCGCCGCAGACTTCGAGGCTCGATCCGTTTCGTTCGCTATCCTCCAGGCCACCGGGGGAGACGAGCATGTCCGCCAGTTTCAAAGTGCTATGAATCAGCACCAAGTGGGGGCGATGCCTGATCGGACTCACCGCGAGCGCCGTCGCCAGCGCGTCTCGGTCGTTGGGCATCACGATCGGCATCCGTGCCTGAGATGGGCACAGCGCACTGAGGCAGTTTAGCGCGGTCACCTCGGCATCGACCGCGGCGCGAAAACGTTCGGTGATGAACTCGCACAGGCCCATGCCGATAGCGTTGCCGTGATTTCCCGGCGTGAGCGCGCTGCCAATGATGTTAAAGATTCGCGGCGTACCGGGAATCCACGGCTGCCCCTGGACGGCCCCGTAGGGCGAACGCCCGATCGTCTTCGTATGCATTCCCTGGCCGCTGAGATTCTTTCCCAGCCAGTGGCACCATAGCACGTCGATTTCGCCGAACGGCAGTTTTGGCATTAGCGCTCGTGACTCGGCGAGATGTCGTGCCTCGGTCGCAAAGAACGCATCGATCGCCGCATCGCTGGCGGAGACGTGAGCACCAACCACCGCGGCGGTTTCATCGTAGGCATTTTCGATGATTCCGACCCCGCCGAGAACTTTCACTTCCCCGCCGCGGATGATTCGGCGGGCGGACGTTTCGATCGCCACCCCGAGACGCCTGCCATGCACGTGCCGGTGTTGAGCCAGTGCCTGGAGGTGGCTCAGGCCCAGCGCCAGGATCTTCGCCCACCCGCTTTCGAGACCAAAATGGCCCCTTGGAAGCGGCGTCTCCCAGAGGATGTCCGTGTGTTCCTTGATGCGATTGACCATGATCACCCCGTCGCAAGAAAGCGCGGCGCGCCCAACGTGGACCTCGATCGCGTCGACCGTGTCGAGATGGGTCGTCTCGATGTCTCCGAGAACCTCCACTCCGACCCGTTCCAGATCGATGCCGCGATTTCGCGCGGTCTCCAGGTTCCCCTCGGCAGTTCCGCCGCCATGCGTGCCCATGGCGGTGAGGACCTTCGGGATGGCCCCGAACGAGAGGAGCGCCTCCGCCAGGTGACGAAGGACTGGGCCGATTTCGCAGATGCCTCGACTGGGTGCGGTCAGACCTATAACTTTGCCTTGGACCAGGGTCGGGTCGGGGATCACCTGCGTCAGGGCCGCCGTCGTGGCGGCGGCCAAATCTGTCACCCGAGGGCGGTTGAAACGCTGCCGCACCGGGATTACCGGCGGAATCGGAGTTCTCGGAAGGCGTGAGGTGTTCATGGAATATTGGCCGGGGCTCCGCGAGGTTGATCGGCTATTCATTTTCGCCGCAGCGCATATTACCGTATTCACAGGAATAGCCCACTGCCCGCCAACTGTTCACCGCTGCGCCAGCGAGGGTGCCTCAGAAGTTGCAGGCACTGGGCTTCGTCGCCCGGATCTGCAGGGGTGGCATCGACCGCGTTAGCTAGGCCATCCTTTCGCGCCCCACGGCGTCGCGCCGCGTGGTCTGGCTCACCAGTTGCGCTTTCGCATCCGCTCGCAGCGCGGCCTGATATCGTCTTCCGCGAGGTGCCACAGTCGCTGGGAAGAAGTGGGGCGTCTTTACCGATCGCAGGACGGCGCCTATTCTGAAATTACTGGGCGGTACCGTCAGCGGAGTGGCAGTCCCTAGCCCTAGGCGCCTCAGTTAGTGAATTCAAAAACGATATCCAACACAAACGACGCGGAGATTGTTCGCGCAGCCTTGGCGATTCCGACGCCGGCAGATCGCGCGGCGTTTCTCGAACGGGCCTGTGCCGGTGACACGGCGTTGCTCCGACGCGTCGAGGCGCTGCTCTTAGTTCGGGAGTCGCCGCTCAAGAGCAAGACGGAACCGGATGCCGCCATCACCCAGGCCAGCCCCTCGCCTGACGCCCCATCAGGCGCCTCGGCGGCTTCGGCCGAGGAGCCAACGAGGCAAATCGGGCCCTACAGACTCCTGGAAAAGCTTGGCGAGGGAGGAATGGGTGTCGTCTATCTCGCCGAGCAGCAACAACCCATCCGGCGGCGCGTGGCCCTGAAAGTCATCAAGCCGGGCATGGACTCGGCGCTGGTGATCGCGCGCTTCGAGGCCGAGCGGCAGGCGCTCGCCATGATGGACCACCACCACATCGCGCGCGTGTTCGACGCCGGCACCACCGATACGGGCCGCCCATACTTTGTGATGGAAGCGGTGCAGGGGGTGCCCATCACCCGCTACTGCGACGACAACCGGCTTTCACTCCGCGACCGCCTGGAGATTTTCATCGCGGCGTGCCAGGCCATTCAGCACGCTCATCA
Source organism: Pirellulales bacterium (assembly GCA_035694685.1). Taxonomy (GTDB): domain Bacteria; phylum Planctomycetota; class Planctomycetia; order Pirellulales; family JAICIG01; genus DASSFG01. The sequence goes on along the minus strand of DASSFG010000238.1, from coordinate 10,559 downwards.
AAAGGGAATCATTCACCGCGACGTCAAACCGTCAAACGTGCTGGTGACGATCCATGACGGGCGGCCCACGCCCAAGGTAATCGACTTTGGGGTGGCCAAGGCCATCGAACAACGACTTACCGAGCGGACGATGTACACTCAATACGGCGCCGTCGTAGGCACGCCCGAGTATATGTCGCCGGAACAGGCCGAGATGACCCCCTTGGGAGTCGACACGCGCAGCGATATTTATTCCTTGGGCGTGATGCTCTATGAGCTGCTGACCGGCACGACGCCGCTTGAGCGACAACGTCTGCGCGAGCTGGGTCTGGGCGACCTGGTGCGGCTCGTCAAGGAAGAAGATCCGCCCAAGCCGAGCACCCGCCTAAGTTCGTTGGAAACGCTGGCAGCCGTGGCCGCTCAGCGACGAGTTGAGCCCGCCGCGCTGACCAGGTTTGTACGCGGCGATCTCGATTGGATCGTGATGAAATGTCTGGAGAAAGACCGCACGCGGCGATATGAGACGGCGAGCGCTCTGGCCCGCGACCTGGAGCGTTTTTTGCGCGACGAACCGGTCGATGCCCGGCCTCCATCGGCCGCCGACCGTTTTGGCAAATTCGCGCGCAAGCACAAGGGTCCGCTGGCTGCCGCGGCGGTGTTCGTAACGTTGGTGCTGGCGGGCTCGGCGGCGTCGGTATGGCAAGCGCTGCGGGCCACACTGGCCGAAGAAGCGGCGCGCGAAGAGCGCGATCGGGCCCTGGCCGCCGAACGACGCGCCAGCGACGATCGCGACAAGGCCCAAAGCGCCGAACGACGTGAACGCGAAGCGCGCGCCCAGGCCGAGGCGGCCGAGCATCAAGCGAAGGCCGATCGCGATCGCGCGCTGACCGCCGAGGAGCGGGCCAGGCGAGACCGCGATCTGGCCGTCAAGGCCGAAGCAAACGCCCAGGCCGCGGCGAACCAGTCACAGCTCGAAGCGGCCACGGCCAAGGCGGTGACCGACTTTCTCCAGCACGATCTATTGGCTCGGGCAGACGCCTCCAAAGAGCCCAACCGCGATCTCAAGCTCCGCGAGGTGCTCGACCGGGCCGCGAACAACATCGCCGGCCGGTTCGAGAAGCAGCCGCTCGTTGAGGCCGCCATTCGCGAGACGATTGGCAAGGCTTATCACTCGCTGGGCATCCACGATGAATCGGCCGATCAGTTTTCGGCCGCTTTCGAGTTGCGCCGGCGCGAGTCGGGCGAGAACGATCCTTTTACCTTGGCTGACAAAGAGGAGCTGGGCCTCCAATTCCGCGAGCTGGGACGGCCTGCCGACGCCGAACGGCTCTATCTCGAAGTGCTGGATGCGTATCGCAAGTCGCTCGGTAACGAGCACGAATTCACGCTCAACGTCTTGGCCAAGCTCGGCGTCGCCTACTCCGACCAGGGCGAGTTTGTGAAGTCCACGCGGGTTTATAACGAGGCGCTCGAAATCGCTCGACACGCGCTCGACCGAAGGAACCCCATCCTGCACGAGGTGATCCACAACCTCGGCAGCCTGCTGCTGGAGTGGCAGCGTTACGCCGAGGCCGAGCCGCTGGTGGCCGAATCGCTCGACTTGCACCGAGAGGTGCTCGGCGAGGAGCACCCCGACACGATTACGTCGATGAACAATCTCGGGCTCGTCTACCAAGGACTGGGCCGTCTCGATGAGGCAGAAGCACTGCTAAAGCGCGCCTGGGAATTGCGCAGACGCGTGCAGGGCGATGAACACCCTTTGGCCATCACCGCGATGACCAACTTGGCGCTGCTTCGTCGCGTTCGGGGCCAGCTCGATGACGCCGAGAAGTTGCTGGCACAGGCACTCGAACTGCGGCGTCGCGTGCAAGGCGAGGAGCACCCCTTGACGATCACAGCGATGAACAATTTGGCTCTTATCTACAGCGACCAGCGAAAGCTCGCTGAGGCAGAACGGCTGTACGCCCAAGCACTACAGCTAAGCCGCCGCGTACAGGGCAACGAGAATCCGCACACTTTGGTAATGCTCTACGGTCTGGCGGTGAACTATCAGGAACAAGGGCGGTATGGCGAGGCGGAACCGTTGCTTGAAGAATTGCTGGCGAGCCGGCGCCGTCACGCTGGCAACCGTGATCCACGCCTGGTCTTCATCTTGCGTCGGTTGGTCCTGGGCCGCATCAAGCTCGACGGGTATGGCGGCGCCGAGCCGCTGCTGCGCGAATATTGGGAAGCCGCGAAAAAAGAGCTGCCCGAAGGATGGCAGCAATTCGAAGCTGAAAGTACACTCGGAGCTTCGTTGGCCGCCCAAAAAAAGTATGCCGACGCTGAGCCGCTTTTGCTTTCCGCATACGAAGGACTGCGCAGCTACGCTGAAAAAAATCCGAGCGCCGACAAGGTCCAATTGCGACTGGCGACGCAGCGTTTGGCCGAACTGTACGACGCGTGGGAAAACAAGGAACAGGCTGCAGCCTGGCAAAAACGCCTTGGGGCACTGCAAGTGGAACTCGAGGCGAAGCCGGACAATGGATTGTGAACGATCTCGTCGAAGCCTTAATCGGCGGCTTTTGCTCTTTTGTGCCATCCCTGACCCGCCGATGGTTGACCGCGCGGATCGCGGATTCAAGCTGAACCAAGTCGACAGGCTTTCTCAGGTAAGACGTGAACTGGCAATCCTTTTAGTTGCGCGTTGACGACGTGCTCACCCAGCGCACTGCACGCAATGACAGGAACGTGGTTGAACTGGTCGGTCTGGCGAATCATCATCTCGCAACTTGCGCGGTTAACATTTCTGCTTTTGCCGCTTCCGTCACGCAGACTAGAATCGGCAGGATGCTTCTCGGGGCGTGGTTTGGCAACGATCGAGTTCTTTTTCTGTGGCACACCAGCACTGAGCGTAGGCGGAAATGGCAGAGAGTTTCGATCCCTATCGACGTTGGCTGGGCATTTCAACCGTGGAGCGTCCGCCAAACCATTACGTGCTGCTGGGATTGAGCTTGTTTGAGGACGATACCGATGCCATCGCCAACGCGGCTGATAGACAGATGGCCTACGTGCGGACGCAGCAGAACGGGCCACACGCACCAGCGTCACAACAGCTTCTCAACGAGCTGGCCGCCGCACGGCTTTGCTTGCTCAATCCGGCGCAGAAATCTCGCTACGACGCCGATCTGAAATCCAAATACGCCCCAGCTCCTCCATCCCCAATTCCCGTGCGTGCGCGGCCGCCCACCTCGGCGAACGAACCGCAGGTCGCTCCGGGCAATCTGGCGCGCCCCGCGCCGACAGTTTCGGTTCCAACGGCGCCGCCGCGTAGATCTGCGCCCCGCGGCTCAAAAAACAAGCTGCCTGCCTGGCTGGCGCCGGCCGCGGGCGGGCTGGTCGCTGGCGCTTTGCTGACGTGGCTCACGATGTCGCTAGGCGGCAACGAACGATCGAAAGATCGGGTTGCCGACACGTCATCCGCCACAAATGCCAATCGTCGGGCGACGAGCGAACATGCGGCGGAGAAGCCGGACAAACCTGCGAACGCCAACATTAAAGCATCGGCCACGCCCAAAGTCGCTTCCATTTTCAAATCGATCGAGCGGCCTAGTCGGTCGGGCATCGTGGCCGAAAAGCTGGTGCTCTGGAACACGCACAGCGGCGGATACAATGACCGAGGCACGCGGGAGTGCAACGTGCGGCTCATGTCCGACGGACGCGAGGTATGGAGCCAGGGCACGACCATCTCGTGGGCCGCCGACGAAGACCGTAGCGTCACCATTGCCTTGCCGGCCGAGCGGTTCGACGCGGTGCGCGTCGAAATCACGAAATGGGAGAATCTCGGCGGGGGGTTGACCGAAATCGAAGTCATGTCGGCCGATAGTCGTAACCTTTCGTTGGGTTGTCCGGCCTTAGCCAGCGGCGTCTTTAATCATCGGTTCGACGCCGAGCACGTTGTCGATGGCATTACGACGTCCGCCGAGGCGGAGTCGGGTTATTGGCTGCTGCCCGACAAAACCGCCGGTTGGATTGAGGTTGATCTGTCATTGCCTCGGCCGGCGGACCTGGCGGGCGTGACGGCCGACAAGCTGGTCGTCTGGAATCAACACAACGGCCCACACAATAATTCCGCCACCCAATGGTTCGACGTGACGCTTTACGGGGGCAAGCGGGCCGCGTGGCACAAAGAGCGCATCGAGCTGCCCTGGGCGCCCGGTGAGGATACTTCAGCCGACGTGAACTTGCCGGCGATGCCGTTTGATCGCATGCGGATTGACGTCACGCCGCCGGAGGGTAAGTGGGCCGGGCTGGCCGAGGTGCAGCTTCTCCACGGCAGCGAGAACTTGGCACTGGATTGCCCGGCGGTGGCCAACAGCATTTTTGACCGATGGCGTTGTGGAAGCCGCGTGACCGACGGAATCGTCCGTTCCAGCGCCGAAAACGTCGGTTACTGGCTCCTTCCAGAGCAAAGGCCCGGTTGGGTGGAAGTTGACCTTGCATGCCTCGACGCCAAGTACGGCGCCGCCTGTCGCCAGTTAGGCCTCGCACTGGCCCTCGTTGACGGCGATTGGCGCCGGGGCCTGCTCTGGCTGGCGCGTGGCGATCGGCAAGCATTACGGCGGCTGGCGCAAGTAGATCGGCAGGACTTACACGACACGTCGGAGCAGGTCGCAGTGGCTGAGGCTTGGTGGGACTGGGCGCAGCAGGCCGAAGGCGAGATCCGCCAACGTCTGTTGGCCCGCTCGCTGTGGCGCTACCGACAGGCGCTGTCAAAGCTGCGCGAGTTTCGCAAAGCCGAAGTTCAAGCGAGGTTGGACGAAGCGTTGCCAGGGCTGCCCGAACGCGATGCCTTGTTCTTCCTGCCTGAATCGGACTTGAAGGCGGGCGACGCGTCGTTTCGAGAGATGCCGGTCGTGGTCCGGGGAGAGCCGTCGCCCTACGGCCTGTTCCTGCACGCCATCTCGAACGACTCCGCGCATGCAGCCTTTCAGCTTGGCAAACATTATCGCCGTCTTCGCGGCGCGGCGGCAATCAACGATTCGGCCGGGAACCGCACCGCGACTCCGCTGACCTTTCGTCTCGTCGGCGACAACCGTGAACTGTGGAAATCCTCGCCCATGAAAGTAACTGGCTCATCGGAACTATTCGATCTCGACGTGACCGGCATTGAAAAACTCGAATTGTTTGTCGACTGTCCTGGCGACTATGGCTGGGGGCACGCCGTTTGGGTCGAGCCGCGGCTCGAACGCTAGGTGTGCTGCTTCCGTCTGATCCATGTAAGCAGGACTTCGAGTTCGCTCTGGGCAGAAACCGTTCCTGGCAGCAAGCAGCACGAAGACTCGCTTCCTCCCTTCTAGCAGCGGTCGAATTCGCCATGTTCGACTTTATTTGCCATCGAGCTTTGCCGCCAGAGGCCACGCTGCGGCGCGTGATCGCAAATTCCCACTGCGCTCACGGATTGCGACGGCGCGCCTCCAGATCAGGGAAACTCCGCCGGCACATTCGTGGCCGTGTAGGGGTCCGACCAATTACCGAACGACTCAAACCGCGGCTGCGTCCAGACGGCCGTATTGTCAAGCTTCACTTCGAGCTGGCTGGGCGCCGAAAGCCGGCCGATCCCATACTGCCAATCGCTGCCGTCGGTCTCGATCAAGAGCAGCACCGCTGGATTGCGGCCGTTCGCGAAAATAAAAATCGCGCCCTCGGAATGTTCGTCCGATGTCGGTGAATAGCGATCGATCTCGCGCGGCAGGAGCCGCAGTTGCACATAGGATCGGTCGATCTCCTGGACGTCCTGCGTCCCGCTGAAACGCCGTACCTGCTCTTTAATCTGCGTCAAGCGTTTCGCCGCGGTCTTTGCCGGGGCGGGAGCGCCCAGCAGGCTGTTTAACGTCACCGCGGAGCCGCGCGGCATCCAGCCCGGAATGTCGGACGATCGCGCGGTGAATCGGCGTTCGGTCAAGGACAAGAAGTCATAAACGACCTTCGGCCCCGTATTGAGATAATTCGGATGCAGCTCGGCGGTGATGATCGCCAGCGGCCTTCCTTGTTTGCCAAGACGCCAGACGGTCCCGTCAACATAGCCTCGCGTCTCGTCGTCATAGCGAAACAGTGGAGTCGGCTGCATCGTTTTCGGAAACGCGGCCTCGTCGGATGAAATGACAATGCTCTCCATGCGGTCGGTCATCACCTTGAGGCGCTCTCGCGCGACGTCGCGCTTCTCGTCGGTGCCCTGCGGTGGCTCGGTACCCAGAGCCAGCGTTCCGCCCGCGAGAATCGCCAAAAATGCGAAGACGAGCCGGAAGGCGCATGCTCCCGAATCCGAACAATGCGGCAGATCAGAAATCGAAGCGGTGCGGGACAGGCGTTCGAAACGTGCGTTCATAATCATTCAGTCAATCCAATTCCCGCAAACGCTTCTCCAGATCTTCGAAGAGTGCTGGCCGCGACGGTTTATTATTATTTTGAAAGACGTCACGTCTGGGTTCAAGATGCCGTTCACCGCATGCGCGTTACGGCCATGAAAAACGGACATCCGTTTGATGCGGGCGGTGGCATCAACCGCGTTGGCGATCGGGGCGACCGACCCGCGATTCTTCGGCAACGCTCCCCCTGCCCCGTCTTCATACTGATTCTTCAAGCAGCTTTCGGTAGGCGCCAACGGGTTCGGTGGGATTCCCCTGCTGGAGAATGACCTCGCCACCATACCCGCCAGCGGTCAAACGAGCGTGCTTTTTATACCGCGGTAACCGGCATTCGCTGCTTTAGCTGGCTGTTGGCGTCGCTCGATAGGTACCTCTGGTACACCTCGAGCGTGGCGGCGGCCATGCGATCGGCATTGAAGTCAATGAGCACGCGCTCACGACCTTGCCGGGCTAGCTCCAGCCGCGCCGCATGGTCGACCAGCAAGCCGTGAAGCGTTTGCGCAAGCTGCTCGGCGTCGTTGGGCGGCACCAGCACGCCGCCGCCGGTCGCGGCCAACAGCTCGGGGAAGGCGCCATGCGCCGGTTGCACCACCGGCACGCCGCTGGCCAACGCTTCGAGCACAAAGATACCCTTCGGCTCCCGATACGTCGTCGGCACCGAGAGCACGTCGACCGCTTCGAGGAAGCGCAGTTTATCTTCCCGCTCGATGGCGCCCCAGTAGCGGAAGTCGTCGCCAATGCCCGCGGACCTCAGCCGAGTGAATTCGGCCTCGGCGAACGCGCGGTCGGTCGCCGGCAACCAACCGGCCACGTACAGACGCGCGTGCGCCGTGCCCGGCAGCTCGCGCAATCGCACGAACGCCTCGGTCAACAGGTGCAAGCCTTTGGCGCGGCAGAGACGGGCCAAATAGCCCACCGTCGGTGGACGACCGGCCGCTTCCGAACGCTCGATGGCCTGATAGTCATCGACTTTAATGCCCATCGGCACGATGTGGAACCGCGCGACCGGCGTCTGTAAGCAGTCGGCCATGTATTCGGCGTAGTAGCGGCTGAAAACCACAAAACCATCGACCTCCGTCGCCAGCCGCCGCAGCTCGTCGCGCGCCTGCGATTGATATGGCTCCGGCAGTTCTTCCAAGAACAGGTCGTCGCCCTGCAACGTCACCAGCACAGGAACCTTGAGTTGGCGTTTGATCGCGGGCACGCAGCCGGCGATGAGCAGATTGCTGAGATTCACGAGCTGCGGCCGGACGTCGCGAGCCAGCCAGCCGACCAGCCGCTCGACTTCGCCGCCGAGCGGGCCGTGCTCGCCGCGCAGGACCGCCAGCGCCAGCTTGCCGAGCTGGCGCCCGCTGGTCTTGATGCCGAAGCGGGCCACGCCGTTGATGATGCGCGGATGGTCGAGCCACCGCACCAGAAAGCCGGGCAAAAAGCGAAAGGCCGGCACGGCCTGCTGCAAATAAACGTTGATGCCGCCGAAGAAGACGCGGTCGATGCTGACGTCTTCCTCGTCGGTGCGGATGGGCGTATAGAGTGGCACGAGCTGCACGTCGCACCCCAAACGGCCCAGCGCCGCCGCCAGAGTATTGTCGCGCATGCAGCTACCGCAAAACATGCCGGCCCCGCCGGCAGTGAGATAAGCGATGGTCGGCATCAGAAGTCTACGTGGCGGGCAACGACTTTGCGGGAAAACCCCGGGCAGTTCATTATGGATGATCGTGCGAGCAGCGGCAAATCGCAACAGTGGTTGGTGGTGTCTTAACAGTCAGCCGCTGATGACATGTAGGGTGGGACGAGCGAAGCGAGTCCCACCTTTTCGGCCGGCTGTTTGGTGGGACTCGCTTCGCTCGTCCCACCCTACGGATGTCGCCACCTCTGCCGGACAAGCCGCTGTTAAGAGACTACCCGGCCGTTAACCGCCCTCTTGCTTCCTCGCCGTCTGCTGTCTACCGTCTACTTTCTACCTGCCTCGCGTCTGCGATCCTTCAACTTCATGCGTACCATCAAGCGGCAACTTCTCTCGTGTCTGGCGGCATCCATCGTGGGTCTTGCGTCGAGCGCTTTGGCCAAAGCCGAAGACGAGAACCAGAAACCAGGCAGCACCGATTGGCAGCTTACGCGCGTGCGCGTCGATGCGGGCGGGTTTCGCTCGACTTGGATCGAAGGGTTTTGCTCGAAGCAAAGCGTCGCGGCCGGAGAAGAGATTGACATCATGGTCTCGACCGATCCACCGCAGCGGTTCGAGATCGAGCTGTTCCGCATGGGCTATTACCAGGGACGCGGCGCGCGGCTCGTGAAGAGGCTGGGGCCGTTCGACGGGCAGCCGCAACCGGCGCCGGAGCCGGGCAAAAAGAACCTGCACGAATGCCATTGGCCGCCGGCCACGTCGCTCGCCATCCCCGGCGATTGGAAAAGTGGCGTTTATTTGGGCCGGCTGACAACCTTGCCCGACGACGACCGACGCCCTTATTGGCAGAGCTACGTGGTGTTCATCGTCCGCGACGATCGGCCGGCCGACGTTCTCTTTCAATGCTCCGACAACACCTGGCAGGCGTACAACCGCTGGCCGAACAACTTCTCGCTCTACACTCACCCCAAGGGAAACCAAGGCCCCTGGGCCGACGTCAGTTTCGACCGGCCTTACGGACGTGAGGCCCAATTCACTGCCGTCGTAAACGATCCTCTGACGGTCGGCTCCGGTGAGTTTCTGCCGCTGGAGTTTCCTTTGGCCTTTTGGCTCGAGCAGCATGGCTACGACGTGACATATTGCTCGAACAGCGACCTGCTCTCGCCCGAACGCGGGCTGAAGTGCAAGGCGTTTATCAGTGTCGGCCACGACGAATATTGGGACATTCGGCAATATCAAAGTGTCTCGGCCATGCGCGACGCAGGCTTGAACTTGCTCTTTCTCTCAGGCAATTCCGTCTGCTGGGTCACTCCTTTTCGGGCCGGCAGCGACGGCCAGCCGAACCGGATTATCTTTCGCGGCGGCCCTTACGGCGCGAAGAACGACTACGGGCTACAGCGGGAAAAGGAGAACGGCCCTTTCCCCGAACACGGCCCCGACGACGGTTTACTGATGGGCGCGCGCAACATCGAGCCGGTGAACGGCGGCGGCGACTGGATCGTGGTGCAGCCGGAACACTGGATATTCGCGGGCACGGGCATGAAAAAAGGCGATCGGATTCCGGGTCTGGTAGGTTGGGAATACCACGGCGATCCGCCCGGCATCCCCGGCCTGGAAGTCGTGGCGGCGGGCACGGCCTGGCAAGGTGGTGAGAACCCCCAGCGTTGGACCGCCACCATCTATTCGGGCCCTAAAGGCAACTTCGTCTTCAACGCCTCGACGATTTTCTGGGCGCAGGGTCTTTCCGCACCGCCCGGACACACCTTGCCTTGGTCGCACTGGTCGCGGCCGCATGGTCCTGACGAACGTGTGCAACGGATTACCAAGAATTTACTCGACCGCGCGATTGGCAAAACGAGTGACGAATGACCTAAATAGCCGTGTGCGATTACCAGACATCGAGCAGGTCAAGCGGCAACGGTGGCTGGGGCAGAGCCGCGAGGCAGGCTTGATTCTCGAAAAAGGCGTTGCCGGGGCGATGCCCCGTAAACGTCGGCGCCGCGGCATCGCTGGCCGGCAGGGCATCTGACGAATTGCTTGAGTCGAACGCGGCCCGCTTTGCCCCAGCCACCGATGCCGTTGCGCCCGGTAATCGCGCACGGCTATTTAGTGCCTTCGGGAGAGGTGATGGCCCATCGTCGATTCAGCTTGAAAACGCTGTTATGACTGATGCTTGCTTGGCGATTACGGCGCGTGGTAAGCTGTAACGCATACACTGGCGTCAGTCGCTTACAAGGAGGCGTCTTCGATGCAACGCTACTTCGCCGCAGGCATTTGCTTGTTCTTTTCTTGGGCTCCGTTGCTAACGTGCGAGGCCCAGAGCGAAGACGCCTGTAAACCGCCGCACGCTGCCAAGCAGACAGCTCTGGAAGTCGTCCCGCTTTCGCCCAGCGAGCTGGCGAGGCGCATCGATGCGGCGTTCGCGACGGATTGGCGGGCAGCCGGAATCATGCCGGCGCCGCCGACCACCGATGCGGAGTTCATGCGCCGCGCCTATCTGGACATCACCGGCAAGATTCCGCCGGTGGCCGAGGCGCGGTCGTTTC